>CAXSIG010000619.1:0-3779 GCA_964237255.1 uncultured Bryobacteraceae bacterium | reverse complement strand
AGCAACATAGTTGCAATCACCGTCTGGCCGGCGACTTTGCCGATTCGATAAACCAGAACCGTCGAGAGCAACGCTCCAAAGAACGCGGCTGCAGGAAGCAAGTTGGTCCATCTCGCGGCCGTTAGGTCTCCGATGACAAACACGGCTGTTGCCGCGAACATCGCGCCGCTCGATACGCCGATTAAGCTTGGGTCCGCTAGAGGGTTTCGGAACAACCCCTGCATGGCAGCTCCCGAAATACCCAGCCCCGCGCCAACCAGTATTCCCAAAACAACGCGTGGCAGGCGGATAGAAAGAAGCACCGCCGCCTTCTGTGATTCAACCCCTGGCCGATGCATAAGGATGTCGGCACACTCGCGGGGAGAGATGGAGACAGCGCCCCTTCCCAATCCTAAAAAGAACATAACAACCAGCAGCATGGTAAGCGCTGCCGGGACTTTCATTTCAGTTCCGGGTGAAGCTTCCGGGTCAGCGCCAGAACCGCTTGCCCGATTCCCGGACCAAACCCTTGAAAGTAAATGTCGCTAACCGCTTCAATGCGGTAATTTTTGCCCGCAGGCGTTAAGGATACGCCAGGTAGTTTGCCTGCACCGGCAATCCCGCCCGCTCTCTCAAAGCCACGCTCTGTCATCAGAAGGATGTCCGGGGCCGCGGCAATTACGCCCTCTTCGGTCAGGGGTCGAAAGCCTTCGAAAGACCGGATTGGATTGACTCCGCCCGCCAATCGAATCAACTCATCGATACGCGTGTTTGCGCCTGATAATGACCCTCCCGGGGCATTTGGCCCGAAGCTGCAAAACACAACTTTGGGATGGAATGTTAAACCGCGCTGAAGGGTGCTTACGGATTCCATATCGCGCTCAATCGAACGAACCACCTCCTGGCCTTTCGCTTCCTTGTGCAACTTAGCGGCAATGTAAGTCACCGCCTGTTTCACTTCCGCAAGCGTGTAATTACGGGGGACCACAATAACCCGGACTCCCGCGCCCTCCAACTGTTTGATAGCTTCCGGTGGACCGGCGTCGAACGCGAGAAACACTTGGCTGGGCTTCAATGAAATGATGCCCTCGACCGATATCGTTCGAAAGGCTCCAACATCGGGGATCTTCGCCGCTTGTGGGATGTAGGACTTGCTGGAGCTATCGACACCAACCAAATCACCGGCAGCGCCCAGCGTGCATAACGTCTCCGTAACGGAAGTTCCGACAGAGACAATCCTCTCCGCCCAGCCAAGGCTAGTGAAGAAGAGAAACAGAGCCGCCGGGAGCCGCATCAAAACTGGAACCTGAGAAGGAATTGGAACGACCGTCCCGGATCGACGTTCGCAATTCCGCTTAACCCTTGGCTAAACATGGGGCTGGCGCTTGGGTCAGGAAGACCGCTCGCTAGATTTCCGTATAAGCCTTGGCGTCCTGTGATGTTGGAATGATTCAACAAGTTGTCGCTTTCGGCACGGAGCGTCGCACGGGCCCGCTCGGTAATGCGAAACTCGCGCTCTACGAACAAGCCGACGTTGTAGACGGGCGTACCTTTGCCTGCATTGCGCCCAATTACAGAGCCATTGATCACCGGCCGGTCTGACACCGTGCTGTCGCCGTTGTTGTCTACGCCTGTCGTGATGTTGTAAGGCCGGCCGGCGGCAAGTAACGTGAACGTACCGGCAGAGAAACCTTTCGGAAATTCATACCATCCGCTCAAAGACGCCCGGTGGCGCTGATCCAGCAGACTGCTGGCGCGCTCGGGACGCCCGTAAAGATTGGCATCGTTCGGATCGAAATTATTGTCCGTTTCCTCATCGTTGATGGTGTGCGACCAGACATAGCTCCCTAAGAACGACAGATGGTTGGAAAACCGTTTAGTCAGATTGACCTGCAGTGCGTTGTAACTGGCATTGCCATTATTGATTACGGCCTGAATGCGGCGGAACCCGTTGTTTACTGGCACGATAGGCCTTGTCGCGTCGGCTCCGGCAGCGGTTCGCGTTTGACCTGGGATGGTACGAATGAAAGGCGCAGGCGAGTTCAAGTCGAGCAGCCGGTCGATCTTAATAGTGTGCTGATACACGTAGTCGACACTCAATACCATCCTTCGCGCCAGCTCTCGCTGAATGCCGAAACTGGCTTGCTGGGTGTAAGGGTTCACCAACTGATTCGGATAGCCCTTCAGCTTGGTGGTGTCGAAGAACTGGTTGTAGTAAGACCCCATCCCGGGCTTAATAACAAGGTCGCGTGGAGGCAGCACTGCTCCAGCCGGAAACGCGGGAAGAGCGGCCAGCGAGGTTGGAAAGCCCAGTTGCCCGGGTGCTGCTGTAAATGTGAAAACACCTAAGGGGCCGCTCTGTTCGAACTGCGCCCCCAGATTGGCGCGAAGCTCCGAGTAATAGATTCCATAACCGCCGCGCAGGACAGTACGCGCATCACCAAGAACGTTGTAAGCGAAGCCGAACCGAGGCGCACAATTCTTGGTCGCATCCGAGAAGGTTTGCCGTTCGTAGCGGATTCCAAGATTAACGGTTAAGTCGCGGGTCATGCGAATGCTGTCCTGCGCGAACAGTGACCACAACCATTGGCTCACGTTGTAGTTCGGATTGCCGAAGCTTTCCGTGAATCGGGTGGCGTCGGCTAGTGTAAGCGCTGATGTCGGGGTGGTTATCGGAATCCCGGCCCTGAAGGTAAACTGCCCCAACACGTAGCCAGTGCCGAACTCGGTGCCTTGCCCCCCGGATGAAGAATGTAATCCGTCTCCGCCAAACTTGAGGGTGTGCCGTCCGCGCGTGAGCGAAAACGTGTCTGCCACAGAGTACGTGTGATTGAGCAGGTTCGCGGCCCGCGATTCTCCCTCCGTAGAAATGCCGGTGCGCACAAACTGTGTAGCCGGATTCGGGTTGGTGAACTGCGTAATGGGGGAACCCAGTTGAAATTGAAGCCGCAGCTCATTGATTGCCGACGGACTCACGATCATGTTCTCCGAAACCTGTGTCGTATAGGTTCGCTTGTGGAACGTACGCGCGACGCTGGGAAGTGCGGTGCCGCCCACCGCATCGGAAGGGTTCGTGTCGTAGAAGCGATCGAAGTTGAACTTGAGGCCGAGCGTATTGCGATCGTTCAGTTGTTGATCGACGCGGCCCAGAAACAATGCCTGTTGAAAGTTGCCCGTGTATAAACCGGGCGCGAGCGGCGAGGTAATGGCTGAATCGCGGTGTTCATTGTTGTATTCCGCCGATAGCAAAAAGTAAGTCCGATCTTTTACGACGGGTCCCGAAACCACACCACTAATCTGTTGGAGCCGATCCTCCGTTCTACGCAGCGCATCGGGGCTGCTGGCTTCTAGCGCGCCAGGACGAAACAGATATGTGACGTCGGCGTGGGGAATGTTCGTACCCGACTTCGTGACTACGTTAATCGCGCTGCCGGTCGATCGGCCGAGCTCGGCGGAGTAGTCATTAGTAGCGACGGTAAATTCTTGAAGCGTTGCAAAGGGGAGATTGGTGAAGATCGATTGCCGGCCCCAATCGTCATTCCCGCTTGAGCCATCAATGATGAAAGGAACCTGACGACGTCCGGAACCATTCACAACAAATAATGTGTCGTTCAGGAAGAGATCCCCTTGCCCACGCGCACCCCGAACCGCGGCGTTCAACAACGGCAGGCTTGTTACCTTGCGTCCCAGGACAGGCGTGTTCTCAATCTTGCGAAGGTCGAAATCGGTGGAAAGCTCAGGTGAATCGTCGCGGACGCCGCTTGCTGCACCAAGGACGGTAACACTGCTCTGCGCGCCGG
>CAXSIG010000618.1:3011-3783 GCA_964237255.1 uncultured Bryobacteraceae bacterium | reverse complement strand
GTGGACGGCGACGCCAATAAGAGCCGATGGGTGTTGAAGGTCGGTCTAAATCCAGGTGGACTGCAAGGCGGTTCGGGCGAACAGTATTTCATCGGGAGCTTCGATGGAACTCGTTTTACCAACGACAATCCGGATGACCTTACGCTCTGGAGCGATTACGGCAAGGATTGTTATTGCGCACTGACTTTCAATAATCTTCCGGCACAGCAGCGGCCGGTGATGATTGGTTGGATGAACAACTGGCAGTACGCAAACCAGGTTCCAACCTCGCCATGGCGCGGGCAGATGACGGTTCCTCGCGAGCTTGCGCTTGCGACAACATCGGACGGGATTCGGCTTTGGCAGTTTCCGATCAAGCTGCTTCCGAAGTTGCGCGGCAAGCATAGCATTTTGAAAGCCGGGAGCGGGCCGCTTCCGGGGCGAAGCTTTGAGATGATGGCGGCGATTCAGATGCGCGGGGCAGCGCAGGCGGGTTGGAAGATGTACTCGAAAGACGGCTCTTACACGCTTATCGGTTATGACGCGAAGAGTCACGAAGTCTATGTGGATCGTACGAGTTCCGGCCTTCACGAGTTCGGCAAAGGCTTCGCGGGTCGGACGTCAGCGCCGTTGAAGAATCCCGGTGAAGAGTTGCTTTTCGATATTCTGGTAGACCGCAACTCGGTTGAGGTATTCGCAGGCGAAGGGCGCGTTTCGATCACGAACCTGATCTTCCCGAAAGATCCTCCGGAGCGCATGGAATTTTACTCGGATGCGAGTAAAAGTGCCCAAG
>CAXSIG010000618.1:0-3001 GCA_964237255.1 uncultured Bryobacteraceae bacterium | reverse complement strand
AAACCGGCGGATGTTTGGGCGCTAAACTCCATTTGGTGACGTATGAACAAACGGGAGTTTATTAAGTTGGTGTCCGCTGGGGTTGCGAATACCGCATTTGCCGCTGAGCGGAAGCTGACGAACTGGGCGGGCAACATCGTATACAGCGCCGACGTGCAGGAAGCGCATTCGGTGGAGGCGGTTCGCTCCTTCGTTCGCGGGCAGAACAAGCTGAAGGTGCTCGGCTCCCGCCACTGCTTCAACACAATCGCGGATAGTCACCATCGTTTGCTCTCGCTGAGCGCGATGCGGGAGATTTCGTTGGACGCAGCAGCGCACACGGTGACGGTGGAGCCGGGGGTTACTTACGGACAGCTTGGTCCGTATCTGGAGGCGAAGGGCTTCGCGCTGCATAATCTCGCTTCGCTTCCGCACATATCGGTAGCGGGCGCTTGCACGACGGCGACGCACGGGTCGGGGGAGCGGAACGGAAATTTGTCGAGCGCGGTCGCGGCTCTCGAGTTCATCAATGCTGCCGGCGATACGGTGACGTTGAAGCGCTCTGACGGAGATACCTTTCACGGCGCTGTGGTCGGGCTGGGAGCAATCGGTGTGATCACGAAGGTGACTCTCGATATTCAGCCGACTTACCAGATGCGGCAGTACGTGTATCAGGACATGCCGGTGTCCCAGATGAAGGAACACTTCGATGCGATTGAGGGCGCGGGGTACAGCGTCAGTCTGTTCACGGATTGGCAAGGCGACAAGATTCGGGAAGTGTGGGTGAAGTGCCGCGAGCCGTTCGACGCGAAGCCGGAATGGTTCGGGGCGAAGTTGGCGACTCAGAACTTACATCCCATCTCAGAGATCTCGCCTGAGAATTGCACGGAACAGATGGGCGTTTCCGGCGCCTGGTTCGAACGGCTTCCTCACTTCAAGATGGGCTTTACGCCAAGCGCGGGGAAGGAGTTGCAATCGGAGTATTTGATTCCGCGCGCCAATGCTGTGGATGCGCTTTTGTCAGTGCAACGGCTTAAGGACAGGATTACGCCGCACTTGCTGATTTCTGAAATTCGGACGATTGCGGCGGATGACTTATGGATGAGCACCGCGTACGGCCGTCCGAGCGTTGCGATCCACTTTACTTGGAAGCAGGACTGGCTTGCGGTGCGGGCGTTGTTGCCGGACATCGAACGAGAGCTTAGCGCTTACGGAGCGCGGCCTCATTGGGGCAAGTTGTTTACGATGAGACCGGCTGCGCTTCACTCGCGGTATGAGCGGCTGCCGGAGTTTCTGACTTTGGCGAAGAGGTTCGATCCCAAAGGCAAGTTCCGGAACGCTTTTCTGGATACGAATCTTTTCTTTCATTAACGTGTCCAGTCTCAAATGGAGCGCAGACAGGAGGACCGCTCACGAAGCAAGACCGCGACTGGGCCGATTCGTTCATCAATGCCAGCCGGTGGCATGATCGCTGTGAATCGACATGGTCGCAGGTTAGCGGTTGCGCCGGCTCGCTCGATCTAGCCCAGGAAGCCCAGGTCCGCGGTCGGAAAGTTGCCGACGTACGGGAAAATCGAACCGATGCTGCCCGGCGCGACGCCGAACCATTTGGCCATCGTGGCGGAATACTGATCGACCGACGTGGTCGGGACCAGCGTGCCACGCGTGTTCGCGTCGTCTGGTCCGCCTAGCGCGAGCGTGGGGAACTGGCCCCAGATTTTGCCGCCTTGCAGTGAGCCACCGTTGCTTGTGCCTGTTCCTACGACGATATGGTGACTGCCCCACGCGTGGTCGGTCCCCGCGCTGCCGTTCGGCTGGAGCGTGCGTCCGAACTCGGAAGCGGTGAAGGTGGTGGTTGCCTGGTCCGTTCCTAACTCCTGTGTGGCCGTGTAGAAAGCTCCGATGGCCTGGCTCAATTGCTGCAACAACGGATCCTGTCCGGCTGCCTGTGAACTGTGCGTATCGAAGCCTCCTAGCTGGCAGAAGAACACTTGCCGGCCGATGCCCAGCGCATTGCGCACGCTCATGATCTTCGCGGCGGTTTGGAGTTGCGCGCCCAACGGGGTGGACGGGAACACCGTGGTCACCTTCGCTTGTGCCAGAGCTCCGGTGAGGGCGGCCGAGTAATTTACACCCCTTGAAAAGGTTGCGTTCGTGGCTGACACCAGCTTTAAGCCGTTATCGAATGTCATGAGTTGCTGGCCTGCGGAGCTTAAGCGTTGCGGGGCGGCGGGGCCGCTTGGGGGAACTGTCGCGGCAAAGGTTTGTTGACCGGTACAGAACAGGCCGCATCCTCCGAAGGATGTCATGGGAGTGAAGGTGGAACCGCTGTTGTATTGAGCTTGCAACGCATCTTCGACGCGACCGCCCCAACCTGTCGATGCTGAGCCGTTCGGAATCGCGGCTTGCCACTGATTGGTCTGGTCCGAGTGAGAGAACAACTGCGACGGCAACTTGGCCAGATTGTTTGCCTGGAAGATTTGGCGCGTGGTCGGCTGCACCAGCATGCCGACGTTGGCGACGAGCGCGGCGTTGCCGGCTTGGTACAGGTTCTTGATTTCCGACATCATCGGATGCAGTCCGTAGGTGTCCGAGCCGTCTTGGATGGGGAGCAGTTGAGCCTGCGGAATCGCCAGCGACTGGCGACCTTGCGAATAGAGGGCATAGTTCTGTTTGGCGGTCGTGATCGGGACCACCATATTGTGGCCGTCGTTGCCGCCCGCGAGATAAATGCATACCAACGCCTGGTACGGCGTCGAGCCTGTTGCGAGCGCGCTGACGGCTCCAACGGAAGCGACGGCCACCTTCATGAAACTTCTTCTCGATTGAATCAACATTGTCGTTTTCCTTTTAGTGCCAGACGTTGTAGTAGCTGGAGGTGAGAATCAGATAGCAGGCGGTCTCCACTTTGTGAGGGACCGTTCCTGTATCCGCTGTTACGGCGTTCACCAGAATGGTATTCATCGCCGCCGGCATTGTGCCGTGTGTGAGCGTTACGTCGAGCGCACTCACCAGCGCCTGG
>CAXSIG010000617.1:0-3786 GCA_964237255.1 uncultured Bryobacteraceae bacterium | reverse complement strand
GTTCTTAACATTCGCTTCCACGCTCCTCGCGCAGACCGGTTCGGGCTCACCCCCCGCCACGTTCGATTACGACCCCACTACAGTGGGCGTGCAAGGCCCGACTTCACTCTTGCTTGCGGGCGCCGATTACCGCAGCCTTCGTAGCTATCAAATGACAATTCCCGTCATTGTTCCCATCAGCGAACTGCGCGGTATTCTTCCCTCCGGATTTGAACCAGTGGCTACGCCGGCCGGCTATTCCACTGCGACCATGAACCTGCAATTCTTCATGGATCAGCGCTTCACTCTCACCAAGAACGGGCAAACGTACGGGCCTGTATCCGCGCTTCTGGCGGCCACAACCGTAATGAACAATAATGTCAGCCCCGCGCGTCAGGAAGTGGCACTGCCGATTTTCGAAGCGTCGGGCGAGGTGGACGCTTTGAATGCCGCGTTCGGCACGGGCTCCGCGCGGTTGGCCAAAGTGAAGGTTCAGCTTGTGGAAGACGGAGGCATGCTCCATGTCACGTTTGATGTACAGGAGCCCGCAACCAACTTCCGCCTGAAAGCCACGGCACAAATGCCGATGACGCTGAACACCCGTTCGGTCAGCGATCCGAACCCGCTACCCTATCGCACGTTCAACGGCCTACAATCGAACGGCGCGTTTCGCGGCTCAAGCCAGAGCGATTTGCTCACCATGCCGATGGCGACGGCATTTGCGGGCGTGGTGGCGCCGAACAATCGCATGAGTTTTGCAAACGGTGGCGTAACCATTCTGGCTTTGGGCGCGAACGTCACGTTCAACCGCGGGCTGGAGTTTTACATCAAATTCGACTGACGCTTGACTCGCGGAACCCGCTCTCGCGGAAGCGGTTGCCGCAAGATAAGGAGAACGCAAATGAACAAATCCGTCACCATCACCACCCCAAGCTCGCGCGAAATCCAAATGGTTCGCGTGTTCGACGCGCCTCGCGCCCTTGTTTTCGATTGTTGGACAAAGCCCGAATTGCTGAAGCAGTGGCTGACCGGCCCTCCCAAGTGGAGGATGATTGCGTGCGAGGTCGATTTGCGCGAGGGCGGCCGATATCGTTACAAGTGGCGCGATCTGGAAGGCCATGAGTTAGCGATGGGCGGTGTGTACAGGGAGATAGCCGCGCCGGAGCGGCTGGTCCAAACGGAATTGTTCGATCAGGATTGGACCGGAGGCGAATCCGTTTCCACGCTTGTCCTTACGGAGCAAGACGGGCAAACCACCGCGACGATCACCATGCTCTATGCATCGGAAGACGCCTGCGAGGGCGCGCTGCAATCCGGCATGGCAAAAGGTGTGGAGGCGAGCTACGCCAACCTGGAGAGGATTGCGCAGAGATAAGATCAAACCTGCCGATGAAAGCCGCGTCGCTCGTCCTTGTCTATTTGGTGGCCACGATTTTCCCGGCTACCGCCGCTTCCATCTCGTTCTCGGTTGTACTGCAATCCGGCCCGATTGCGGTGCAAGCCACTTTGGATGAGGTGATTGTTACTTGGCCCGACCGTTCGGGACGGCCTTGTACGGCGGTGTTTTCTTTGGATACAACGAAGCCGCTCATTCGTTCGATCTCGGTCGCTGGCAAGCAAGTGATCGACCGCGCGCAGCCGGTGTATCGCGTATCGACAGGGAAGCGACGCGGTGGCTTCGATCAGTTCTTCGATTTTCCTCCCAGCCATCCCGACGGCACCCGCAGCTTCATCGCGAACTTCCGGCCTACGTCCGGAAAGTCTTTGAGCGAAGGCGGACGAGTGGACGTTTCATTCGACGGTCTTCATTTGGGCATCTTTCACGGGACTCTTCACTACATCTTCTTTCCAGGCAGCAACCTGATCCAACAGCGCGCGGTGGTTTCCACTTCGGAGCCCGACACAGCATTCTTCTACGATGCGGGAATCCGCATGGCCGTGAACGAAGATCAGCGACCCGGCGGAACCATGGAGACCAAGATCCATTACTTCGATCTCACGGGCAAGCTGTCGGAAGTCACTAGTCCTCATGCATCCGAGTGGAACCCAATCGCCGTTCGTTACCGGTCGCTCTCCGCCGCGACGGGCGCGGGCAGCATTGCGGTGTTTCCGCCTCCGCACCGATACTTTATGGCGCGAGACTACACCAGCAACATGGGCTATCTCTGGCATAACTCATGGCGTGGAAACGTGTCGCTCGGGATTCGGCAGTTGCCGGACGACAACTCGCCCTATTACCCCTGGATGAATGCGCCGCCGAACACCAATCAGGAGTTGGACCTGTTTTTTCTAGTGGATGACAAGCCGGCGGACCAGGTACTCCAAGCAGTTCTGCCGTACACGCACAAGGACACGTTTTCCGCCCTGGACGGATATAAAACCTTCGCACCGCATTGGCACTTCGCCTATACCGTGCAGGCGATGGCGAAAGGTAACGATTGGACGCCGCCGTTCAAGCCGGTGCTGGAGGACATGGGCGTGAACATGGCGATGCTGATGGATTTCCACGGCGATGGCCACCCTTACGATCTGACAGAAACGCGTTTGAAAGAACTGAAAGCATATTTCGACGCCTGCCGCGCGCAATCCGATTCCAAGCTGACCTTAATCCCTTCGGAAGAGATGAGCACGCTTCTCGGTGGGCATTGGGGAATCGTGTTCCCCAAGCCGGTCTATTGGTTTATGAAACGCGGCAGTAAGGACCCGTTCCAAACTACGGACCCGAAATACGGCACGGTCTATCACGTGGGCGATGAGGACGATATGATCGCGCTGATCAAGGCGGAGAACGGCTACATGTATCAGACGCATCCGCGTACGAAAGGATCGACAGGCTTTCCCGACATGATCAAAGATTCCGCACAGGTCCGCGGAGCGTTTCACTGGGGCACTGGATGGAAGGCCATGAACACCGATCTCTCGTCGCCGCGGGTGGGCGACCGCGGTTTCAAGACGGTCGACGACATGAACAACTGGAGTCTGCATAAGCGCCTGCTGGGCGAAGTGGACGTGTTCCAACTGGATTCCACGCATGAGTTATACGGCCACATGAACGTGAACTACCTGCGGCTGCCGGCTTTGCCCTCGTTCGACCAATGGGGCATTGCGTTGCGAGCGATCGCCGCGGGCGATTATTTCACCACCACCGGAGAAGTGCTGCTCCCCACCGCGAAGTTGACAGGCGAACGGGGCGCGATCACGGCGAGCGCGGATGTAGAGTGGACCTTTCCCTTGCGAATCGCGGAGATTGTGTGGGGCGATGGAAAGGCGACGCATTACCAGACCGTTTCTCTTTCCGATACCAGAGAGTTCGGTAAGCAGCGGTTTACCTGGTCTGCGAAAACTCCCGGTTGGAAGTGGGCTCGTCTGGCCGTTTGGGATATCGCGGGTAACGGCGCTTTCACCACTCCCATCTGGAGCAACTGACGTGTTCCGAATCGCTTTTGCATTCTGCATTGTAACCGCGGTCGCATCCACGCAAAAGACGGTCGCGCTCGATGGATTTCACAATAACGAGTCCAAAATGCCCGATCACTACATGTGGGACGGCACGAAGAATGGCGGGTTTTCAGAACTCGGCAAGGTGCTTACCGGTATGGGCGCGGAACTGCGCACGGTACGCCAACGCGTGACGTCGAAAACGCTAGTGGGTGTTCATGTGTTCATCATTGTCGATCCCGATACCCCCGCCGAAACCGCGGACCCGCAATATATCGAGGCATCGGAGATCGATGCGATCGAGAGCTGGGTCCGGTCGGGAGGGCGTCTGGTGCTCCTGGGAAACGATAAAGGCAACGCCGAGTTCGA
>CAXSIG010000616.1:0-3786 GCA_964237255.1 uncultured Bryobacteraceae bacterium | reverse complement strand
AGAACCGAGTAACTAGCCGGCGTGATCTGCACGAAGGTGAATCGGCCCTCCGAGTTCGTTTCGGCTTCCCTGCGGAGGTTTGTTGCCGTTTCGGTCAAGGTTACTTTCGCGACCGAGACGGCCCTGCCTTGAGGATCTACGATACTGCCCGCGAGAGACGCTGTGGCGGACTGCGCTTGTCCCGTGCGGGCGAGTGTTACAAGAATGAACGGGACCATAACTGCGATACATCGAGGTAACAAAGATTTCTCCGGGTGCATTATTGAATTTCAAACGTAAAGCTGGCCCAAAAACTCTCCCAGTCGGCAACTGCGGGCTCGGCACAACGTTCCATCGCCAGGGTGTGAAGCCGCCACTTGCCGCCTTCGGAAAGGAGCACGCTAATGCGGCCCGTTGCATCTGTGCGCCCGATGACGGTGGTCTTGTGTTTTCCGTTCCCGGCCCAAGCTGCTTCTAATTGCAGCCCCGCGGCCGGCTTGCCGCGGAATATTACGTGAACCGGCAACGATGCTCCCGGTCGGAGCGTGTAGGGATTCGCTTCCGGAACAATCTCGATTGGAAAGCCGATAACCCTCTTATAGAAATCATCCGGCGTTCCGGAAACCAGAAGAGATTTCGCAAACTTGCTGTAGCGCTCCCGCCCCGGCTTGCTAGATTCGTTGTGCTGAGAGCGCCAATTTATAATGCTCGTCAGTCCTTCCTCCTTGATGTATTCGAGGAATTTATCCGGTGCTAATTCGATAAAGTTTGGAATCGTGCGAGCGGAGAGAAGAAACTCTCCATTGGCTTGCGAAACCCGAACAGCGCCGACGGCCCGTTTACCGTCCACTCTGAGACCCTCGACCGTATCTGTGCCGCGCGCAGAACTAAGCTGAGCGTCTTTGAGACGCGCGAGCGCCGGAGAGACTTCGCTTTCCGGGAAAGAGTCTCCGTTATGAAATGCAACTTGAAGCTGCGCTCTGTTCCTGAGGTTGAACTGATCGGGCAAGATATAAAAGTCGTGCGCCGATACAGTTGCGGCCACAATGAGAATCGGAGAGAGTCGAGCTAATCGAACCACGCTGGATAGCAACAATGAAATAATCGTAACACTGCGAAGCCGACACCGAGCTTTAGAAACGCTCTGCCACCTGAATCTCGTCAAATCGTCGAAGGCGGGAAACAAAAGTAGACACAATCCAGCTCACGAGGAAAAGACCGACGATGCAATAGCCGATCGCGGCAAAATTCTGATTTGAAATAAGCGTTCCGACAAAACCGCCGACTTCCCTGAACGCGCTGACCTGTGTGCGCAGTGCCGACGCTGTGGAGGCGATTACGATTGCTCCAAGAAGCACCACGGTCGAATGCCCGAGAGAGAACATGAGGCCCACCGTAACCGGTCGTTTGTTCTCCTGCATCAACTTCCTGGTTATATTGTCGATTGCGGCAATGTGATCGGCGTCAACGGCGTGCCGTAGTCCCAAGCTGTAGGCGAGAAACGCCGTTCCCAGAAGGGGTGGAAACTGCCGAAACGCCAGCACAGCAAGAATCCAAGCCGCCGCGTTGACTTAACCAACCAGAAAAAGCATGACGACAATTCTGCCCTTCAGTCCACTTGGCAGCATTTTTCAGTTCTTCGCAACGATAATCTCCGGATCGTGAACGTCCGTTATATCCAGAGTGTTACGATTGGGAGGATCGTATGCGCCAAGCCAGCAGATTGCTTGTTGACGGTCCGCAAACATAATGACGATACGCCTGCAACTCGCCCTTTGTTTCTCTTTTTCGGCCACCGCCTGCTTCGCGCAAAGCAGCATAGTCGGCCAAGTCCAGTCCAGTCAGCACCAGCCGCTTTCCGGAATCGAGGTCCGGATTGCAGGTTCGCAGCCGTCGGTGCGCACCGACAGTGCCGGGCGCTTTCCGCGGCGGGATCTGCCGTCAGGCCGAGCGATTCTGGAAGTTACCGGCGCGGCCTATGTTCCCCAACAGCGCCCGATTGAGATCGGCATCAGCGGTACAGCGGAAGAGAACTTTGAATTGACATTCCTGTCCGCATCCGTTGATGTCGTCGAAGACCTGCGCGAATATCACTTGGAAGAAACGTCGCTCGCCACTCGCACCAACGATCGCCTGATTGACCTGCCTCTCTCGGTGCAGATTTACCCAAACCAACTCATCGAAGATCGCGCCATTCTGGAGGGGAACGACCTCTTCCGGAACGTCAGCGGCATCAATCAATCCACTTATAGCGCGATGGTCTTCCGTGGTTTTACCCAACGCGAGATCCTTTACAACGGATCGCGTGGGAACCCGTTCGGCTCTTTGGACGGCGACGTAAACAACTCCGGCTTCAGCACCAGTCAGATTCGTCTTACCAACATCCAACGAGTGGAAGTCATGAAAGGCCCGGTGTCGTCTGTTTACGGTTCTGCGGAAGCCGGCGGCCTTGTCAACTACATAACAAAGCAGCCTAAGGAGGTGTTGGATGGCGAACTACAGGTCCGATTCGGAAGCTACGACCAAAAGTTTGCTAGCGGTGATTTCAGCGGACCCCTGGGGAAGCATCTTCTCTTGCGCGGCGCTTTCTATTTCGAGGATCGCGATCTATTCCGAAACAACGCAAGCGCTAGAAATCAACGACCGGCATCGATTCAGCCTGGAAGCGGAGTACATCAACCAATACCTGGGCGGCCAGCGCTTACGCGGTGTACCGGTGGATGCCTCGGGACATTTCTTGACCGCTATCCAATGGACTGCGAATGAGCCTTCCGACCGCATTAAGCTTATTGGGCGCATTCTGCAGGCTCGTGGAGACCATAATTTCAAGTCGGGTTGGACGTTAGACTACATCTTTCGCTACCTGAAATACGAAAACTCGGATAAGTACCACGAGCCACGAGGTATCAATGCGGCGACAGCGACCGGCCAGACGATGCGACGCGAATACCGGAATTATTTCCGAGCAAACGATGACTGGGCGTTCGACGTCACCGCCACGCGGACCGTGAAGACGGGCTCTGTTATACACACCATTGCTGCTGGATTCGAACAGTTCAACCAGGATTTCCTATTTAGCGCGGCGAATGCACCCACCGTTCCTCCTATTGACCTATTTCATCCGATATATGGCGTAGCTAATCCGAGCACTTACATTTTGAATCCGGCCACAATCTCGACGGCAACTCCAAAGCGTTCCGGCTATTACGGACAGGATGAGATTCAACTAAACCGTTACGTTCGGGTTCTGCTAAGCGGCCGAGCCGATCATTACGAAGACCAAGGCTTCGCAGTAGTTCCGTTGCGCTACAAGAACACAGCGTTGTCCGGTCGCGCAGGCCTCCTGGTGAAACCCGCGGATCGGCTTTCGTTGTATGCGCACTATGCCAACAGCTTTACCCGCGCACCGGTTTTCGCTCAAGCTCCCAGTGCGAATGGCCCGTTTGCACCGGAAACGGGTCGGGAGTTCGAGGCCGGCGCCAAGGCTGAGTTGATGCAGCGAAAGCTGTTTCTGAGCACAGCATTCTTCAATATCGAAAAGAAAAATGTACTCCGAACGGATCCGAGTCTTGGTCCGCAAGGAACGGACCCGAACGCCGTTTTGGCAATCGGCAAAGCTCGTAGCCGCGGAGTCGAAGTAAATCTGGAAGGCTTCTTGACCAAGCGCTGGTATGCGACCGCCAATTATGCATACGTGAACACGAAAATTCTTCAGGACAATACCGGATCGGCGATAGGGCAACCGCTCGCCAACACGCCTCGGAACACCTTTGGACTGTTTACCCGCTACAACGTGTTTAAGCGGAC
>CAXSIG010000615.1:0-3790 GCA_964237255.1 uncultured Bryobacteraceae bacterium | reverse complement strand
CGACTTCCTCGGGCTCGACATCCATCGCCCGTTCGTCGAGGCGCAATATATCTACCGCGGCGGTCCATGGACGGTGGTCTGCGTCCATGTCGACGGCGGCGAAGCCAAGGAACAGACTGGCGCACGCATTTACAGCCATTAGCCAGGGAAGCCCTTCTTTGTAGGCGACCAGAAGTTCCCACTGAAATGCCGAGAATGTGGTGAAACCCCCGAGCAAGCCGGTGATTAAAAGCGGACGAAAGGGTGACCCAACAGGCAGCAAAGTAGCGAGCAGTCCGATCAGAAAACTCCCGACCATATTGACGAAGAACGTTCCCGAAGGCAGCAGCAAGCCCGCCGAAAAACGTAAGACAGAGCCCACCGCGCCACCGAGGAACACGTAAGCAAATGGCATGTGTCGCACATGTTAGCAGGTGTGCAGCATGCCAAAGATGATACAGATCAGGAACGTTCCTGACGACGTTCACCGCACCCTAAAATCGCGTGCGGCCAACGAGGGCATGAGCCTCTCCGACTATGTAAAGAACGAATTACGGAAGTCGACACAGAAGATGACCATGGAAGAGTGGCTGGATAGGGTTTCCAAGAGGAAGCCGATTCGCACCGGCATGGCCGGGGCACAAATTATACGTGAGATGCGCGATGCGGCCGATCGTTCCTGATGCATCCGTCGTAGTCGACATCCTGATTCGCAATGAATTTTCTACCGATTTCCGGGCGGCTTTGCGAAAGACCGGCAGCGGCCTCGCTGTTCCTCATCTTCTAGACATTGAGGTTACGAGCGCGCTCCGAAAACTGGCCGGCCTGGGGCGCATCGAGTCACATCGTGTAACCGGTTATTTAGAAGATTTGAAGGACTTTCCGGCGGACCGTTATGGTCACGCCGATCTCCTCGACCGCGTTTGGGAACTGCGGCACAATTTCACGACCTACGATGCCTCCTACATCGCGCTAGCCGAGGCGTTGGAGGCAACGCTTGTTACCACCGATTCCAAGATGCTCAAAGGCCATCGCGCGAAGGTCGTCTACTTCGGCGATTGGATAACATAAATAGTGACCCGATTCGCCAAGTACGCCTGGATCGTGTTGGCGTACAACTTCGCCGTAATTGCCTGGGGAGCGTTTGTCCGAGCTACCGGTTCCGGCGCAGGGTGCGGAAATCATTGGCCCACCTGCAATGGCGTTCTGGTGCCGCATGCCCCGCAGGTCGCTACAATCATCGAGTTTTCCCATCGCCTGACAGCAGCCCTTTCCACCTTTCTTGTAATCGGCTTGGCCATCTGGGCGTTTCGCGCTTTGAGGCGCGGCCATCCAGGTCGCAAAGCGGCGGTACTGGCGGTAGTCTTCACCTTCGTCGAAGCCCTGATCGGAGCGGGCCTGGTGCTTTTCGAAAAAGTCGCGAAAGATCAATCTTTCGCGCGCGTCGTTTATCTTTCGGTCCACCTGGTCAACACGTTTCTCTTAGTCGGAGCCATTGCGCTCTCGGCATGGTGGGCTTCAGGAGCACCTCGCATTCAATGGACTGGCCCGAATCGCTGGCGCTTGCCGGCCGTGGTTGGACTACTCGCGACGCTGCTTCTCGGCATGAGCGGCGCGGTCACCGCATTAGGCGACACGCTATACCCTTCCGCTTCATTCCTCGAAGGCATCCGGAGCGACTTCGCTCCCACCGCCCACGCGCTGATCCGATTTCGCGTCTACCATCCACTTCTCGCGATGCTCATCGGTGCGTACCTCGGCGCATTCGCGATCGCCGCGCTTCTGAAGCAGAAGAGCGCCTTGGTACAACGCCTTGCCACTGTGCTGCTCGGGCTAATCATCATTCAGTGGGCCCTGGGCGGTTTGGATGCCGTGCTGCTCGCGCCTGTTTGGATGCAGTTGATTCATCTTCTACTTGCCGATGCGCTCTGGATCGCCGCACTCTTGCTTTCCGCGGCGCTGGTCACAAAGGACGAAGTTGCGGCCACTTCGTTTCCATCCCCTGCGCTTGAATTCGCTTCACAAATTCGCTAAGTAGTTTCGGCGTATTGCGAATCGCGCGTGGCGAGTTCCCCGTGCGCACCGCCTCCGCGGCTAAACATCCCGCCGCTTCTCCGATGTTCCACTCCACCGGATGCAGCCGATAACAACCATTCGTCAGATGCGTAGTCCCGATGTTCTTCGCGGCTGCGATCAGGTTCTCCACGCGCTTCGGCAGCAATGCGCCAAGCGGAATTTCGAACGGAGGATTAGCGCGATCCACATAGTTATCGCCGCCCGTCGAGGGATGCAGATCGATTCGATAACTGCCCACTCCCACGGAATCGGGAAAGCTCTGGCCGAGCGTCTCCGGTGTGATCGACAACTCTGCATCCATTCGTCGCGATTCCCGAACATACGGCGCTTTCGCCAGCCCATCCTCCGTGCCGACGATGTCGCGCCGCAGCCGCAACCCCTTGTGACCTTGGTCGGTTTGCATCCAATACAGCCACGACAAACTCAATTGCTTCGCGCGATTCCGATGACGCTCCGCCTCCGCAGGCGTGACATCGATCAAGCTTCCCGACCAGTAATCGTTCTGCGGCCAATTCACCAATGTGATATCGGACTGGTACGCACCGGCCTGAAAATTCGAACGATCCACAATGCGACGATATCGCCAAAACTGTTCGAAGCTCATGGAGAACGGCTTGAGCGTAATCGGCTGCGAATAGGTCCAACTTAGAAGCTTCCCGGGCCAGGAAGGGTTTAGCTTCGGAACGTAATCGCGCCAGAAGAAATACTCGGTAGGCTTATCGATCGTATGGTCTTCGCCTTCCCTGTTGTCCATCGCGAAGCAGTAGGTAAACGCCTGCTGATTCGGATCGCGCGTATACTCCGTACGAGTCAGAGGAAGCAGGTCGCCGAGTTCCGTCGCATCCAAAAAATAGGAAGCGGTCACGCGCTTCTCCCCAACAGTCACCGACCGAACACGATCGCCGTCCACGTCCGCCGCTGTCGTCGTCGCGTTCAGAAGCAAAGTCAACTTCCCATTACTCAGGTATGAAGCCAGCGCGTTCTCCAGGACGGCAAGCGAAACTCGCGGCTCATGCGTGAGCTTCGAAACCGTTCCATTACCCGGATTGAGATACCGCTCACGCCGCGCCGAATCGGTTAACGGGTAGTGGTCGCGATAGAACTGTCGCACGCCCTCGCGATACTCACGATAGGCTCGTGTACATCCGAATTGCTCGATCCACGGATGCTCGTCGGGCGGCACTGCCTGCGATGTCAACTGCCCACCGATCCAATCCGTCGCTTCCGTCATCACCACGGACATGCCGTTCCGGAGTGCGGCAAGTGCGGCCGCGCATCCCCCAACACCGGCGCCCACGACGGCCACATCGCAGCGCAATTCGTGTCCCGGAACGAACGCGGCCAAGAACGCCCTGCGGCCTAGAATGAATGGGTACATGTCATCCGCCCTGAATTTTTACATAGAAGAGAACCAGCCGCGATTCCTCGACGAATTGAAACAAATCCTCCGCATCCCCAGCGTAAGCACTCTTCCCGACCACAAAGTCGATGTGGATCGAGCCGCGGAGTTTGTCGCGCAGAAGCTGCGGGATGCCGGGATGGAGCATGTAGAAAAAATCGAAGGCGAAGGACATCCGCTCATCTATGCCGATTGGCTTCATGCTCCCGGTAAGCCCACCGTGCTCTGCTATGGCCACTACGATGTCCAGCCTGCCGACCCATTGGAGCTCTGGCACACGCCTCCCTTCGAACCCACCGAGCGCGACGGCAATCTCTACGCCCGCGGTTCCGCCGA
>CAXSIG010000614.1:0-3798 GCA_964237255.1 uncultured Bryobacteraceae bacterium | reverse complement strand
AACTGCGATATCGGTCGCCATGCAAAGATCCGGCGCGCGATCCTCGATAAGAACGTTCGGATTCCGGAGGGCGCAACGATCGGCTACGACGCCGAACAGGACCGCCGTCAGCATCATGTCACGGAATCGGGAATCGTGGTGGTGGAAGGGCTGCGGTCCGTGGTCGAGATTTCGACCCTGTTCGTTTAGTCGACGGTCAGCACGATTTTCCCGCGTACTTTGCCGCTTAGGTCGAAAGCTTTTTGGGCATCGTCGAGCGGGAACGTGTTCTCGACCAACGTCTTCAGCAGGCCGTCGTCGAACATCCGCGCGACTTCGGCCAAACGCGCACCGTTCGGTGTAACTGACATCATTGCGGTTTTAATGCCAGGGATTTCCGGCGGCGGTTGCTTAACGGAAACCAGGAAGCCGCCCGGTTTCAGCACTTTGAGCGAACGCTGCTGCGTTTCGCCGCCGACCGTGTCGAATACGACATCGATATCGCTTGCGATTTCTTCGAACCGTTCATGTTTGTAGTCGATGAACTCGTCGGCGCCTAGCGCCCCGACGTATTCGCGATTCGACTTAGAAGCCGTTGCAATCACATGCGCGCCTTTCCATTTGGCGAGTTGAACGGCCATGGCACCGACACTCCCGGAAGCGGCGTGGATGAGCACGGTTTGCCCATACTCCAGTCCCGCGGTATCGAAAAGCGCCTGCCAAGCCGTCAACGCAGCAACGGGCAAGGACGCGCTATGGATAGGATCCAGCGTTTTCGGAGCGGTAGACAATTCCTCCGCCTTCGCGACGGCGTACTCCGCAAATGCGCCAAGCCGGTTCAGGTTGAGATAAGCGTATACAGCCCGGCCTGATTCATCAGTACCGGCGACATCGCAGCCGAGCGTGAGCGGAAAATTGTGTTTGAGCCAAGCTTGATGCTCCCCGTTTCGGATCTGAATATCCACCGGGTTGACGGCCGCGGCTTGCACCTTGACCAGGACTTCGCCCGCGCCAGCGACGGGCTTTTCGGCATCTTCAATATGGACTTGGCTGTTATCGCCGTAAGAATGGATCCGAACTGCTTTCATTCTCGGATTGTCTCGCGAACACCGTAATAAAGGTATGCCAGGACTGTACGGCCTCTCGCATTAAGGGCTCCGTGGAGCTACCGCGGTGCAGGCGCTCCTTGACTCTTTTTCATGAAGCGCACGGAGCCCCAACGTTCGGGAATGTGCATGTTGATCGCGCCCTGCGGGCTCCACACCCAGTTGGCTTCCTTCAAACCGGGCAGCTTGCTGTAATGGCCATCGACGATTTCGGTTTGCCACTCCACGCGCGAGAAGTTAAGACGCATTTCATCGCCATTGCGCGGCGGCAGCGGCTGTTTCGAGTATTGAGCCAGAGCCTTCCATGGCAGCGCCAACTCGACCGTCCAGCCTTGATCGGTGTCGGCGGACTTGTTCAGAGTTCCGGCAATCGCGACGGCCGACTTCAGGCCTACCATCTCCCAGGAGTTGTCCGCTTTTCCGCCCACTCGATATGGCTTGTTCAGCAGCAGGTCCCACGTAGTTCCCAGCGCATTGATCTCCAGTTCGTAGTAGTTCAGGGTGTCGCCATCGGGATCGAGGAAGACTTCGAAATCGTTATCGTGGAAGATGACCGAATCGTGTTCGGTGAGCGTGGCCCAGACATGGGGTTCCTCTAGTTCGGCGCCGATATAAAGGTAATCGTTGTCCCACAGCATTTTCATGCGAGTACGGAAGCGAGGCGCGGGCTTCGCATCGCCCTCGATATCGACGAAAGACGTGCTCCATGGCGCATCCCGCCACGCGCGATCGTCGAGCTTTCCATCGATGTTTGGCGGCTTGACGGCGCGGACGCAATCGTAATGCTTGGGATCCTGCGCCATAAGAAAAGCCGGTACCGCCAGCAAAAGTAGCTTCCGCATCCTAACAATGGTAGTAGGATGCTGTTCCGAGCTACACCTTTGCGCTTTCAATTCCGCGCAGTCGAGGAGGTGCATTTTCCGCCTGGCAAAGCTGCGAACACCTTTCGGGGAGCGTTGGGCTTGACCCTGCGGAAACTGGTCTGCCATCCCAACTGTCAACGAGTTGCGCAATGTTCTTTTCGTAAAGAATGCGGCTATGCCCGAATTTTCGAGCCAATGACCGATATCGGTCCGAGCGGATTTCACGATCAACCGCGTCCCTTCGTGTTGCGCGCGTCAGCGTTAGATGGGCAAACCTACCGGCCGGGTGAAACGTTCGAGCTGGAGGCAGTCGGTTTCGATCCCGCGATTTCAATCGTAAATCACTTGGGCATGGCCTTTCGACAGCTATTCCAGGACGGTCTAGGTCCAGGACGCGCAAGGGTGGAGTTGACGAAAGCCGAGCAATTGACCGATGTGGAATTGCCGTTCCACACCGATGAAAACTCGGATCGCATTCGAATCGAATTCCTGACACCTACCGAGCTGAAGTCCGGTGGCGAGACGATCCGCGAACCGCGTTTCGAAGTATTGTTAGCCCGAGCGCGCGACCGAGTCAGCTCCCTTTGCTCGATCTACCAAGGTTGGACTCCGCCCTTCGACTTCATCGGGAGCAACCGGCGAGCCGCTGCTGTGAATCTGACCGCCTATTCCGTTCGCGAGATCCACACGGACCGAAGAAGCAGCAGGACGGGGCAGGTCCACAGTTTGGGAGGCTTTATCGGAACCGCTGAGTACGAAGGAGACCTCGGTGAATTCTTACCGACCCTGCGCGCTGCCGAATGGACCGGAGTGGGGCGCATGACCGTGTGGGGCAACGGGCGAGTGGTCCTTCGGGTTGAAAGCGCGCGATAGCCGGACCGAAAACCCTCGCCGCATTTTGGTAGCATTGCCGAATGCGTCTTGTAACAATTCGAGCTTTGTTGCTCGTTTCCACCTTTGCCGCGCTGGCGTTCGGACAGGGAAGCACTTCGCGCTTGGTGGGCGTAGTCACCGATGCGTCCAACTCGCCCGTCGCAAATGCCGCCGTGGACTTGACGAATCAAGGAACGGCGACGGTGTTTCACACAAACACCACGGGAAGCGGCACTTACGAGTTTGAATCGTTACAGCCCGGACGGTACCGTGTCACGGTCCAAGCCACCGGCTTTCGGAAGTTCGATTCCACCGATAACCCCGTAACCATCGGGCAACCGGCAACGGTCAATGTTCGCCTGGAAGTGGGTAGCGTGAGCGAGAGCATCGAAGTATCGGATGCGGCGCAGGCGGTGCAAACCAGTTCATCCGCCAACATCGGCAACATCATCGAAGAGAAGACCATCAAAGATCTTCCGATTGTTGGAACCCGCGGCCGCAATCCGCTGGGTTTGATCGATTTGCAGCCCGGCGTGATCGATACCCAGTCCATCTCCGGCGGAGCTGTCGTGGTGTTCGGGGCGCGCGACCGTGCTTTCAACATTACGCTCGACGGAATTGATAACAACGAAAGCAGCAGCGGCGGTTCGAATTTCGCGCCGCTTCGCACGAATCCCGATTCGCTTGAAGAGTTTCGTGTAATCACATCGAACCCCAGTGCGGAATACGGACGGAGCAGCGGTGCGCAGATCGCGCTTATCACGAAGTCCGGCACCAATCAGTTCCACGGTTCCGGGTTCGAGTTTTACCGTACACCCCGGCTGAATGCCAATGAATGGCAGAACAACTTCAATAGCCTGGGCAAGAAGCAGTTTGTCCAACATATCTTCGGTGGCGCGCTCGGCGGCCCGATCATCAAGAACCGCACATTCTTCTTTGTAAACGTCCAGGGCTTGACCGCCTTGAATACCACTGCA
>CAXSIG010000613.1:0-3805 GCA_964237255.1 uncultured Bryobacteraceae bacterium | reverse complement strand
GCAGTCCTCCTCGAAGCACACTAATTGTGCCGTCATTGTTCTTTTGGGAGCGGTAAGGATAAGGGCCCTGCGAAGCTGGTGGTCTCTTCGCGTTGGCCGATTTTCAGCCGGACCGTCTCAGAAGCCGATTGTCTTGCATAGGCGTACATCCCGTCGCGAAGCTCAGTCGCGTCCAACGTAACATCCGTGTTTTTGCCACCGTCGGCGATATGAAGCTCGCCCGATGTCGCTTCGCGCACCGGATCCCACCGGATGATCAGCTTTCCATCTAAATCCGAAGCGCGGAGTTTTAACGGCTGCTGTTCCTTGGGGAGCCATCGGTCTTTGGTCGCAAACGCACCTGCCGCTAGTCCAACCAATAAAAGCAGCGAAAGCGCAGTCCAGAGCAAACCTCGTCCTCTTGGAGGGATGGGAGGCAGGGCCAAGAACACTGGTTCCGGCTCGGGTTGAGGAACGGTCTGCGGGCGCGGTTCAGAGGGGGGCGGCGCCAAAGTAACCGGGGGTGGACGAACCGGAGCCAGTTCCGTAATTGGAGTCGGCTTCGTTTTCAGTGCCTGAAGGTCAAAGTGTTCTTTCCCACCCAGCATCGCCCCGCCTCTCGACCGGAAGAAATAGTTGGCGCGCGTCGACTGGCTATTCGAAGGCCGCAGCACCATCGCGATCTGGAATGGCTTGGAGAAAAATCGGTCATGGAGCTCCGCGTCTTTCGCGGACAGCGCCAACTCGCTCCGGGTATGCGAGTGATACCACCCAAGCGCCGGAGCGCTCAACGCGGCTAATTGGGCGGCCAACGCCGATTCATCCTTATCCGATAGCGCAAAGGAAGGACCGGTTAGGTGCTCACACTCCACTGGCGCAAAATCGTCGATATACAGCGTCTTGCCGGCAAGGCGGCCCAATAACAAACCGCCGATCTCGATCCCGCCACGCGGCACCGCATAAAACGCATCGACCACGGCGATACGGACTTTGTTCAACTTGTCGGGCGCCCACTCCACTCGGAAGGGACACTGCGGGTCCTCCCAATCGGAGACCGGACTTTCCATGTACTTCCAATTTTAGGGCAATAATGAATCGTGGCAAAGACCAAAGATCTCGAATTGCGTCTGCGAAAAACGGAAGAACAACTCCGCCTCTTCCAGAAAGTGAGCCGGTTTATGGTGCGCGACATGAGCCTTCAGGAGTTGTTACAAGGCGTTGTCGCTCTTGTAGTTGAGTTCATGGAGTGCGATTCCTGCCTGATGTACCTGATCGATCAGGGGGAACTGGTGCTGTGCGCGTCAGACACGCCGCATCCCTCTGAGATCGGCAAAGTGCGGTTAAAAATGAGCGAGGGCCTGACTGGTTGGGTTGCACGCGAGCGCCGATTGCTTTCCCTGCCTCGGGAAGCTTACAAAGATGCGCGATTCAAGTTTTTCGGCGAGCTTCGCGAAGACACGTACGAAGCGTTCCTTTCCGCTCCCGTGATCTCGCGAAACAAAGTTGTGGGCGTCATCAACGTGCAACATCGCGCGCCGCATCTTCATACAGGCGATGAGATGGAGGTGTTGACCACCTTAGGCGAACAGGTGGGCTGCGCATTGGAGCTTGCGCGCCTTTCGTCCGTTCCCGACGGCAGTCATGTGGACTTATTGATGTCCTCGGTTCCCAACAGGCCGGTAGCCTGATGCGCTTTCTCGGACTGCTGACCTTGGCCGCGTTTGCCTGGAGCGCCGCGGTGCCCACTCCCAAAGAACGCTGGGTTACTAAGTACTTTTTCGACGAAGACCAAACATCGATGATGGTTACGGACCTAAAATTTTGGTCGGCAAAACGGGGGATCGTCAGTGGCTACACGATCAAGGGCAAAGACCGTCCGAAGCCTATGGTGCTGGTGACCACGGATGCCGGAGAGCATTGGTCCCAGGTGCAAACCAAGGAAATTCCGTATTCCCTCTTCTTTCTCGAAGACGGAACCGGCTGGATGGTGGGCGAAAAAAATATCTGGAAAACGGAGGAATCGGGGCGCAGTTGGGAGAAACTGAGCAAATCTCCTCCCGAGGTAACACGACTCTACTTCCGAGATCCCAAATTTGGCTGGGCAATCGGTGGCCATAAGCAGGTTTTTCGAACTAGCGACGGCGGTGAAACCTGGACCCCGCTCGAAGAGGCCGCTAATCCCAAGGTCAATCCAAATACAACTGATTATTCGGTAATCGCGTTTGGTGGACCGAAATATGGAATCATCTCCGGATGGAGCAGTCCAGTTCGCCACGATCCGCTTCCGGATTGGGTGGATCCGAAAAAGGCGAAGGATCGGCCGCAGTGGCCAACAACGATTGCATTCCTCCAAACCGGCGATGGGGGAGCGACTTGGCACTCCTCTACAGCTTCCATCTTTGGGCATATGACCCGGATGAGTATGACGCCCGCAGGCGACTCTCTGGGGCTGATCGAGTTTAATGATAATTTCGCTTACCCTTCCGAGGTTTTCCTAGCCGCGCGAACGACCGGAGGCAGCAGTCAGCGGGTTTTTCGGGAAGCAAACCGATTCATTACGGACGTGCTTCTGGCTCCTGGCGGGTCTGGATATCTGGCCGGCGTCGAACAAATCGGCACCGTTCGCAATAGTCCTATTCCCACAAAGGTCAAAATTTATATGACGACCGACTTTAAGACTTGGATCGATACCCCCGTGGATTACAAGGTGGAAGCGCACCGCGTATATCTGGCCGGTCCGGATGCTGGAAGTATTTGGGCGGCGACCGATACGGGAAGCATTCTTAAGTTGGTCCGGGAGCCGTAGCCGCATAGGCCCGCTCCAGCCAGGCTTCCAGTTCGCGATCTACCTGCTCCGGGTTCTCGACCGGGATGCGGTATGAGATACGGTCGCCTTTCTCCAGGCCACCTGTCGCGACTAACCGCGCCGGCTTTTCCATCTCGGGCAGCGCCAAGCCAAAATCGACACGCGTTCTGGATCCCGGTTTGATTTGCGCGAACACGTGCTTGCGGCGAAACGTCACCATCGTTTTTCCAACGCTTGTTGTAACGTCGGAGCCCCGCATCATCACCAGTTCCGTCAAGGCGTCGTGGACCGGGCGCAAGTTCTCGCGGCCCTTGTACATGGCATCAATCAGACCACCCGGATCCGAATACTGCCGTCCGCTCTCATCGGCATCGGAGGCAAGCAAATAGCAAACCCGGTACGGAAGACCATACCGTTCTTGCAGCAGCCGCATCCGATCGCTATGTCTCGGCGTGGCGGAAGTTTGCAGAATCGTTTTCCACTCTTCGCGGGGCTTGCCGGTAAGCTTTTCGACATCGGCTAGAAACTGCCCGTGAAGTTCTTTCGCGGAGTTCATCGGGTTACCTGGTCGCCATTGGATTGTTGGCGCGTCCAACGGTTGAAGCTGAACCTTTCCTTGCGACGTCGCATGCTCACGAAGTTGACGCGGCAATACTCGCACCGCATGCGCATGCCACCGAGAGCAAGCTTAAACGCCATCCATCCGCGCGCGCGCATATGCTGCTTGTACCAGATGTTGAGGTCCATGCGAAAACATTCGGGACACCTGGCGAACAGAAGATCGCTCCATTCAAAGGTCTTTCCCGAAAAGCGCACCTTGCAATCACGGCATCGTAGCGGTCGCGTGCCGAGGAGAGAGCGCACTCGTTCGACCGCTGTTCGGAGTCGTGCGAGATTGATTTCACGGCTGCCGCAATTAGGACAGCTCACAGCCATGTAGATCATGGTACATCCGTCTTCCGCTACCGTGAAGAAGTGGATGTAGCAATCGTTGGCGGCGGTCTGATCGGGCTCTCCCTA
>CAXSIG010000612.1:0-3808 GCA_964237255.1 uncultured Bryobacteraceae bacterium | reverse complement strand
GTTGGAGAAAAAATGGGTTCACATCCTGGTCCGTGGACGTTTCCGCGTCCAGCACCACGATGCCGTCCTTGGCAGTCTCGAAAAGCCGCCGATACCGAATCTCTGCAATCTCACGCCGCTCCGTGACGTCTTCAATCGCCAGCAGGACCGTTTGCCGCTCCGAATCGTGCCTCGGAATGCGACGGGCATTCAAACGCATGGTGCGTTGCCCGATGTGTGGAAATTCGTGTTCTATTTCGAACTCGTGGAAGGGCTGGGAACGGAAAAAAGCGTCTCCCAACAGTTCCCGTAGACGGGGCCGGTTCCATTGTCCGTTTCCGAGATCGTAAAGCAAGCGATTTTCGGTTTCCTCGCGGCTTACCAGGAAAGTCTCATAGAAAGCCGTCGTGGCCCGCTGTACCCGTAAGTCGGAATCCAGCACGATAAGTGGCTCACGGACCGTCTCCACCAGGGTTTCCGCATATTGGCGCGCTTCTTCCGACGCCTGGAGTCCGCGTTTTAGCGCGTCTATATCCTGAAACGTGACAACGGCGCCGGCGATTTTATCTTCCAGGGTCCGGTATGGACGAATCCCCATGGAATACCAATGTCCATCCGCGTCCTGGAGCTCCTCCGTAATCGCGCTCAGCGTTTCAACGACCTTCCGAACCTGTTCCTCCAACAGCGGCGTGCGGATGCGGCCGCGCAAATGTCCTACAGGACGCCCGATATCGATCGGGGCCAAATCCAGCAGTTTTTCAGCAGACCAATTGAAGCGGCGTACGCGCAGATCTTGATCCACCATGACAATCGCGACCATAACGGCGCTGAGGAGATTGCGAAGGTCGCCATTGGTAGCCGCGAGTTCCTGATTGCGGTGCTGCAGTTCCTCGTTTACGGTCGTCAGTTCCTCATTAGCGGATTGCAGTTCCTCCTTGGTTGTCCCGAGCTCTTCATTGGTCGATTGCAGTTCTTCATTCGCGCTGCGCGCCTCCTCGTTCGCGGCGCGCAGTTCTTCAGCGTGAGCTTCATACTGCTCGGAGAGGTTGCGCAGGTAGTCGCGAGTTTCCGAAAGTTCCTGCTGCAGCAAACCGGCATGCTCGATTCCGTCCTCGGAGGGTAAGCGCGGCGAAGGGTTTACAAAAGACCGCGGATTCCTGATGCGACTAAAGACGATCAGAAAAAAACGTTCGGAAGGATGGGCTCCGACAATCGGCGTGACTTCGAGCGAAATGTCTTCCTGTGTCCCTTCAATATCGATCGAGCCGCCGAAATCGCGAACCACGCTTTGGGTATCCGCAGCTTTCTGTACCGCACGGCGAAGAGGCACAACCAGGTTTTCTCCCGCCATGCGAAGCAGATTGAGCGTCGCTTCGCCTGGACTCGGATCCAGGTAGCACGCCGTGTGTCCGCGAAATTGCAGAATTTGCATCTCCCCGTTCACCACCACCGCATCCGGGGAGTACCGCGATTGAATGATGCGTTCCAGCGTTTTCGGCAAGTCCAAACCGCTTGGGGATGGAGTTCGGAGCGCGCCGCTTAGTGGATCGCTGGCCGATGGATTGGAGGTCAGGTCCAGAACCAGCCGCGTAGGCACAGCTTTTCTGGAATAGATATGGTGGGCCTTGTCGATGACGGTAAACAGGTCATCGGCGGACCCCGTTGTTTCGGCACTGCCCAACATCAGAATCCCTTTTGGATTAAGCGCGTAATGAAAGCTGGGCAGGACGCGCCGTTGTGCTTTGGTATCCAAGTAAATCAGGACATTGCGGCAACTGACTATATCCAGACGGGAGAAAGGGGGGTCTCTGGTAACGTCCTGGCGCGCGAATACGCATGACTCGCCAATCACCTTATTGATTTGGTATCCACCGTCCATCTTGGTGAAAAAACGCCGCAGCCGGTGTTCCGATACATCTTCGGTAATCGCGGCTGTGTAAATGCCCTGTCTGGCCCGCTCGAGCGCAGGCTCACTGATATCGGTGCCGAAAATCTGGATCGAGCAGGACAACTCTTGTTCCTGCAGAAACTCATGGAGGCAGATCGCGAGAGAATAAACCTCTTCGCCCGTAGCACAGCCCGGAATCCATGCGCGAATGGTTCCATCGGGCGGAGGGCCATCGCCAAAGGACGACTTCAGGTGATGCATCAGCGCATCAAACGTGTCCGGATCGCGAAAGAAGCAGGTAACGCTGATCAGCACATCTTTGTAGAGTTCGGCAATCTCGGCCGGATTTTGTTGCAGGAACCGAGCGTATTCCGACAACGTTTCGATCCGGAGAATCATCAAGCGGCGGCTGATGCGGCGATGGATCGTGGTGGGCTTATACTGCGAAAAATCGACCTTCGTTGCGCTCTGCAGGACAGCCAGGATGCGCCGGAGTTCGCCATCGCCATCCGGCAGGGTTTCGGATTCCGCTAAGCCCGGCGTTTGCGGGAGGAGAAAGCGGTGATGTCCCAGACGCCCAATCTCGCGGCCAATTGCATCGGGCGGGAGGATAAAGTCGATCGCTCCTGTCGCGGCTGCATTTCTCGGCATGCCGCCGAAACGCGCTGTCGATTCGTCCTGGGCGAAAGTCAGGCCGCATTCCGCTTTAATGGCGCGGACTCCCAAGCTGCCGTCCGACGCGTTTCCGGAGAGCACCACGCCAATCGCGCGACTGCCTTGCACCTCCGCCAGCGATCGAAAGAAGATATCGATCGGCAGGTGAAGCCCCGGTTCTCTCGGGAACAGCCGCAGGGTGTTGCCTTGTAGCTGCATGCTGGTATTCGGTGGAATTACATAAACGGAATCCGGCTTAATCTCGACGCCATCGACCACCGTGACGACAGGCATCTTGGTAGCGGGCGCTATCAGTTCCGTTAAGAGGCTCTCATGCTGCGGATCCAAATGTTGAACCAGCACAAAAGCAAGACCGGTGCCTTCCGGCAGGGATCTGAGAAGAAGCGCAAACGCTTCCAACCCGCCTGCCGAAGCCCCGATCCCGACGATCGGGAAAGCATTGCCGCGAGGAGGGCTGTAATCGGTTTCGGTAGCCAGATCCGGATCCGGGTGGGCGCGGCCGGTAGAATTGTTCTCAGGCATTTCTGACATTTGTAATTAGTTTAATAAGCGCACGCAACTATCATTTTCCCTGATTCCGGTTCAATTCCCGAATTGTTTTTCCCGCTTCAGACTCCGCAATCAAGGTAGCTAGCCGTCGAATGCGCGTTTCCTCTCGTTTCGCGCTGATTACCCACCAGGTTGCCGTCTTTCGATACCACTTGGGTTGAGCGCCGAAGAATTCCCAGGCAACTTTATTCTTCTTGAAAATAGATTCCTGCGCTGGAAGGAACTGAACGGTTTCCTGCTCAAAAGCGTACACGCCCGATCTTTCGCCCGTACGCGCGCTGAAGGCGCGCAGACCCGCTTCGCGCATCAATCCAAGTTGCGTCAACACTCCGACACGCCGGATGTTTACGGAACTCCAAAAACTCCTCGCCTTACGAGGTGTGAAGCGAATGGAATAGCTGTCCGCATCGATCGACCTGCGGACCCCATCGATCCATCCAAAACAAAGCGCGCCATCGACGGACTCCGGCCAGGTGATGCTCGGCTTGCCGGAATCTTTCTTATGAAAGCCAACTACCAGTTCCGTTTCCATCGAGTGGTTTGCTTCCAGCCAACTTCGCCATTCTTTTGGCGACGCGAAGAATTGGATCACGGTGACGCCCTTAGTTTATGCCACGCTCAGCGGCGTCAACCGTGTTGCTCATCAGCATCGCGATGGTAAGCGGGCCCACACCTCCCGGCACCGGTGTCCAAGCACCGGCCGCCGCCGCTCCTTCC
>CAXSIG010000611.1:3169-3832 GCA_964237255.1 uncultured Bryobacteraceae bacterium | reverse complement strand
GCTGTGCGTCTCACCGCCGATGTTTGTTACCTCCAGAGGCTTACCGGCTGTAATCTGAGTCTGGTCGGGATTGTACTTCCACGCTCCCACTTTACGGTCTTTACTCAGCTCCTCATTGAACTTAGTGAAGGATGTGTTGCCGTTGAAGCTTGGGTTGCACAGCGGCGCAGCGGCGCCCGGTCCCAAAGGCGGCGGTGCGTTGAAGGTTGCGGGCTGACAGTCATCCCGCATGGTCAGCACGGGTTTGTCGTCAGCCTGAAGAGCGCTGCCGAAAATCAGTAATATCGGCGTAAATGTAAGTAGGGATTTTTGAATGGTTTTCATTGGATTGTCCTAAACAGGCGGCTAATTAATTCGCCCCTTGTCACACTTAGTTTCTTTCCCGAAAATCTCCGGATCAATACCTCGCGGGAGATTTCACAACTAATTCACAAGTCGCTTACGAACGCGCTACAATCGACCACTCGAAGGAGATTTGAATGCCCACTTCTCTCTACGCGCCCGACTTTCTAAGCGTGTTTAACGCCGATCGCGATACCGGCGGCCCGCTCTCGTCTTTTCCTTCTCCCGCTGACTGGCGCGACCCCTGGATTTACTTCCTGATGGTCGATCGCTTCAATAATTCGCAAGCCCCTCCGCTTCATCAGCCCTTTGACGATCCCA
>CAXSIG010000611.1:0-3159 GCA_964237255.1 uncultured Bryobacteraceae bacterium | reverse complement strand
AGGGCGGCAATCTAGCCGGCATAAAAGACCGTCTGTCTTACATAAAGGATCTAGGCGCGGGTGCTATTTGGCTTAGCCCCGTGATGGCGAACGTACCGCTGCAACCCGGCACATACCACGGCTACGGCATCCGCGACTTCCTCCATGTCGATCCCCGTTTCGCCGGCGATCCCGCTAAGGCCGACGACGAATTGCGTTCGTTGGTCGACGCCGCGCACAAACTCGACCTGTACGTCATTCTCGATATCGTGCTTAACCATACCGGTGACGTATTTGCCTACGACTGCGATCAGGGCGAAGACAAATGCACGAACAGCGACGGCGCGGAAGCTGATTTTCGGAAGAACGCCCGCTCGATTCGATGGCGCGACGCGCAAAACAAAGCACGCGCGGATTGGACCGACATCGCGACCATCTCCAACCCGCCATCTGATGCCTTAGTCTGGCCCAGCGAACTTCACAAGAATGAGTACTTCCGCCGTCAGGGCGTATCGATCTCGACAGACGACACCACAGGGGATTTCGATTCGCTCAAACAGTTCCGAACTGAGTTGCCCGATGTCCAGCAATTCCTGATCCGCTGTTATCAATACGCCATCGCGCGCTGGGACCTGGACGGATACCGTATTGATACTTTGCGTTATCTCAAAGGCAACTTCGCCCCGCTCTTCGGGAACTCCATCCGCGAATACGCGCTTTCCATTGGCAAGAAGAACTTCTTCACGTTCGGCGAAGTCAACATAGGCAACGCGGAAGACGTGATCACCAAGTTCATAGGCCGAACCACCTCATCCGGTACCGATTTAGTGGGAGTCGACGCCGCGCTCGACTTTCCACTCACGGACACTCTAAAGAAGATTGCCAAAGCTTCCAGGCCACCCTCCGACCTGGTCGGCATGTACACCCATCGCAAGCAGGTCGAAAAGGACGTGCTCAGTTCCCATGGTGACGCGACCCGCTACTTCGTCACCTTCATCGACAACCATGACGCCAAGCAGCGTTTCCGCTACATCGACCCGAAGGACGCTACGAAGTACGATGACCAACTCACTCTGGCCCTCGCGTGCCTCTACTCTCTCCCCGGCATCCCGTGTCTGTATTACGGAACCGAACAAGGCTTCCACGGAGCCGATGACAAGAACCGCGATCCAGCTATCCGCGAGGCGCTCTGGGGCATAGTGCCCGATTTCAATCAAACCAACACGTACTACGACAACATCGCGAAAATATCGGCGGTTCGCAAAGCCACTCCCGCCCTGCGATACGGCCGCTTTTATTTCCGGCCCGTCTCGGGCAACGGCCAGCAATTCTGCATCTCGCCCTTTCCGGCCGGAGTGCTGGCCTTTTCGCGCATCCTAATGGATCAGGAAATTGTGGTGGTGGCCAATACCAACACGACTGCTTCAAACCCCGTCCACGTCATCACAGACGTTACGCTGACCAACCCGGGCGACGTCTTCCGGATTCTCTACAGCAACCAACCGAAACCTCAGCTTCCATCCCCTATCGAACGCGCCGATAGCGGCGGAATCCAGGTGCAAGAGCCGGACGGTTCCCTGAGTACGGGCCCGCTAAACTGTATTCACGTAACGCTCGCGCCAATGGAAGTACAGATTCTGGGCAGATAATTCAAAAGCGGCGAAATCTACTCTCCGCGACTAGAGCAGCCGGAAGTTGACCTCGATCATCGCCTGGACAGCTACCGCCACGCCGTTTTTCATCGCCGGCTGGAAGCGCCAACCACCAACCGCGTTGAGGGCTTTTTCGTCAAGCCCCATGCCTAACGGAAGTAGGATTTTGGGATCCTTCGGGCTTCCCGATTCATCCACAACCAGCGAAAGAACGACAGACCCTTGAATTCGATCTTTCAGCGCCTTCTCGGAATATTCAGGGTCGTGCTTGCTTAGCGCGCGAGGTACACTGACCGACCGGCCGATATGTTCCGCAGGCGTCCCTCCCTGCTTCCGGTTGATTGCGTCCACGCGAGCCGTCGCCGCCCCAGCCGCGTCGGCATTCCCCATCTGCTTCTCGATACTCGAAAGGAGTGTAACCGCATAAGCGGTAGCGGCCGAATCTTCGCCATATATCTTTTCAAGAATCGTAACCGCGCGCTGAATGGAATGCTCCGCGCCGGTCAAATTCTTACTTCCCCTTTGGGCGGTAGAAAGCCGGTAAGAGAGTTTGCAACAACGGCGGAGTTAGGGCCGGCAACAGTTTCCCAAATTTGCAGCAGACGCTCCAGGATGGCCGTTGCGGTCAGCTTTTGCGGATTCTTTACGGCAATTTGAAGCGCTAAATCGTAAGCGGATTGGGGCAGCGGCGGAATCGCCTTGGCGTCGGGCGGCCCGCGCCGAATTCAATAGCCTGTCTATATTTTGCGCAAACAAACAAAGAACGAGAGGTGCTAACAGCAAAATCCGGAAAGCTGGGTTCACGCGATGGAACCTCCTGGAGTATCGTGCCAGGATCGACCGCATCGTGACGAGCAGTTCCAATATTTCACTACTCAACAGATGTTTTTAAGGCTTCGCGACTTGCCGCTTCGTCCTCCTCGCGCACCAGCAGTTTGAATCCGCCGTTCGCCCACGCAAGATGCGGCCGGAAGCCGCCGACCGAGTCCGCTTGGATTGTCGCCTCAATCCCGGCAGAGTCGAGGACGCTGACCGCGATGTCCGCTTCCATCTGATTATTAAAAATACCGACTACCGCTAGGCGTTCTTCCGGCATTGGTGGATTTTAACGCGATCTTCGTGCTGTCGATCCCTTATGTAAGAAGAAAAATACCGCCACGGAACACAGAATGACGCGGTGACACGCGCCGAACAAATATTTCGCTCCGCAATTCCGGCCTTTTCCCCCCGATTCTCTCGAAACCGCGCACGTTCGCATGCCAGAGTGTAGCCGGAGGCATATGGCGACACAAGCATTCCCGATAGATCAAGCAAACAGAACGAACGCTGAGCAAAACCGCATCAACGCTCAGTCCAGCACAGGTCCGAAGACCGAAGCCGGTAAAAAGCGCTCCAGCCTGAACGCATTAAAACACGGACTAACCGGTCACACCGTAGTCATGCCGTACGAAAGCCTGCAAGCATTCAAGGAATTCTCCGCCGCCATCTGCGACATCCACAATCCCGTGGGCGCCTACGAAACGACCCT
>CAXSIG010000610.1:0-3846 GCA_964237255.1 uncultured Bryobacteraceae bacterium | reverse complement strand
CGCGGTGATGGCAGGCCTGGGCCGCTACCGGTACGAACACCTTTTCATCGATAACAGCTCGACCGATCGGACGCTTGAACTGCTCAAGCAGATCGCTGCCGAGGACACAAACGTCAAGGTGATCGCGAACTCCCGAAATTTTGGGCATATCCGCTCGCCGCAACATGGGCTACGCCAAACTTCGGGAGACGCGGTGATCGGTCTGGTGGCCGATCTTCAGGACCCGCCCGAACTGATCCCGGAACTGATCCGCTACTGGGAAGAGGGCTACAAAGTGGTGCTCTGCCTGAAAAAGACCAGCGACGAAAACAAGCTGATGTTCTGGGTCCGCACCAAGTATTACCAATTGGTGAACAGGATGTCGAACATCGAAACCTATGAAAACTTCACCGGTTTTGGTTTGTATGACCGGCATGTGGTGGACGTGGTGAAGTCGTTTAACGACCCCTATCCCTATTTTCGCGGAATGATCGCGGAAATCGGGTTGCCGCGCAAGGAAATTACTTTCAACCAGCCCCGACGAATGAGGGGCATCACAAAGAATAACTTCTATACTCTCTATGACATGGCGATGCTGGGCATCACCAATTTGTCTAAGGTTCCGCTGCGAATTGTGACGTTTACGGGACTTGTGACCGGCTTTTTGTGCGTGATCGCGGCGTTCCTCGGCTTGGCGTACAAGTTACTATTCTGGAACCGGTTCGCGTTGGGTACCGCGCCGATTCTGATTGGGCTGTTTTTCTTCGCATCCGTGCAGCTTTTCTGTCTGGGAATCATCGGGGAATACATCGGAGCAATCCATACGTTTGTGCAAAACCGGCCGTTAGTGGTGGAAAAAGAGCGCGTGAATTTTGAACATGAGCCAGGGCCGCCGAAGGTATGAGGAAGGTCGCGCTCTTCTTATCGCTGCTTACCATGCCTGCTTCCGCTCAACGTGAGATGGTGTTTCCTCCTTCGGCTCAGCCGGTTGGCCCGTATAGTCCGGGCATTCTGTTCGACGATGTCCTTTACGTTTCCGGGCAAGGCGCGCGCAATGGAGCCGGCGAACTGCCCGCTTCGGCCGAGGACCAAACCCGTCAGTGCCTGGACAACATCAAGGCTATTGTGGAGGCGGCGCATCTTTCGATGGCGAATATCGTTTACACGCATACTTACCTGGCGAACATGAACGACTACGATGCGGTGAACCGCGTCTACCCGGAGGTCTTTACGGGGACATTGCCCGCTCGGTCAACCATGGGCGTAGCGCGCATGCCGCAAGAAACCCCCGTGGAGATTAGCGCGATTGCGGTACGAGGGACGCGGCCGAAACCGGTGACACTGCCGAACGCGGCATCGCCGGTTCCGATTTCGCCAGGAATCGTGACTGCGGACCGCTTCTTTTTGTCCGGGATTTTAGGACGGGATGCGGAAGCGAACACCACGCCGGCAACTGGGCCCGCACAGGTTGAGATGTGTTTGAGCCGCATCGCGCGAGTGCTGAGCGCGGCACAACTTTCGAGCCGGCATTTGCTTCATTTGAACGTGTATCGGACAGCATCGTTGGCCCAGGCGGATTTGGAAGGGCGATTCCGGCAGTCGTTTCCGGAAACCGCGATCACGTTTGTGGAAGTCTCGGGGCTGCCTTTTGGGGTGCAGGTGGGGGTAACGGGAGTTGCCGCACTGGACTTGAACGGGAAACGTGTGCATCGACGGGGCGACCGTGTGGTGTGCGCTTCGGCCGGGAAGACGGTGTATTGCTCGTCGGAGACTGCGGACACGGCCGGCGAGGCGCTGCGCTCGCTGGACGACGGGTTGCGCGCTTTGGGATCGAATCTTCACAACACGCTGGCTGCGAACGTTTATCTGAACGATATCGAGACGTTTCAGAATATGAATGCCGTGTACGGGATCCAGTTTTCGCAACCGTTTCCGACGCGAACTACGGTGCAGCCGCAGCGAATCGGGTCATCGCCAGCGGTGCGGATTGCGTTGGTGGGAGCAATCACGGGGAAGTAGCGGGTGCTACACTTTCGAGGGGTATGTATATGAAACGCCTTTTGTTGCCTAGCTTGTCCGCCGCTTTATTGGCATTGTCCGCCGGAGCGCAGACGCCACTTCCGACGTCCACCACATTGAAGATCGGCGACGCCGCGCCCGATTTTACGCTGCCTTCCACTGCGGGCAAGACCGTGAAGCTTTCCGAGTTCAAGGGCAAGAAAAACGTGGTGCTGGCTTTCTTCCCGGCCGCGTTTACGGGCGGATGCACGAAGGAAATGCAGTCCTACCAGTTAGGCGGCGCGAAGTTTGAAGCGGCCGATACTCAGGTGTTCGGAGTAAGCACGGATAATTCGCCTTCACAGAAGGAATTCGCCAAGCAGTTAAGCTTGACGTTTCCATTGCTGAGCGATTTCGCCGAACGGAAGGTGTCGCAGGACTACGGCGTGCTGATCGCCGGCAGGGGTATGGACAACCGGATTACGTTTGTGATCGATAAAGACGGCAAGATCAATTACATGGAGTCCGGTAAGACGGATATTGATGGCTCGAGCGAAGCTTGCAGCCGATTGGCGCATCGCGCTACGAATTAGTTCGGGCGCTTTGCCAACATCCGAAGCTCAAACTGGACGGTTGCGGGCGACGGAAGCGCGTCAACTATATACTCCGTAGGCGATTCGTCCGAGTATATCCACTATGCCGACACCATGCGAGCGGTACAGTCTGATTCTGACTGCGTGAGCATAAGATTTGCGCGAATAATGCGATGTAATTTGGCTAGAGCGGAGTCACCAGTCGCTCGACGCTCCGCCGCCGCCCGAATCACCGCCACCGAATCCACCGAAGCCGCCACCGCCGGAATCGCCACCTCCAAAACCGCCGCCCCAACCGGAGCCTCCGCCGCCATATGAACGGCCTCCGCCGCCGAGCAAGTTGCCGAGGATCATGCCGGGAAGGAAGCCGCCCCCTCCACCGCGATACCCACCTCCCCTTGAACCGCGAGTTATCAGGAATAAGACAAACAAGGCTCCAAAGATAAGGGGCCAAGGAATGGAGTGAGTTACCGGTTCCGCCGTGCGCCGGCTGGGCAGCTGCGTTTGGATGGTGACGTTCTTTTCTTTCGCGACGATGCCGCCGATGGTTTGAGCCGCAGTCAGGAGAGCCTGCCCATACTGCCCCTGGCGAAGAGATGGACGCATCTGGGTGAGGAGAAGACCATCCAGCCCATCGGGCAGGATGCCTTCAAGGCCCTTGCCGACTTCGAGGCGGCTACGACGATCGTTGATCGCCAGCAGAAAGAGTACGCCGTTATCGTCCTTCTTCTGACCTACTCCCCAGGCGCGGAACAGCGTGTAGGTTACGTCCTCGATGGGCTCGCCGTCCAGGGTAGAAACGGTGACGAACGCCATCTGCGCGCCGGTGGATTGCTGAACTTCAGCGGCGTAAGCCTCGAGAGACGCTTTTGTGGACGGATCGATCGAGTTCGCGAAATCGGAAACGTAGCCTTGCGGTTTAAGGGACTTCCAGTCTGCGCCGAACGCAGCGGAAGTGAAAAGAAGCGCGGCTAGGGGAAAAAGCCGCGAAGTCTTAACAGACCAGTTCATCGCGCCCGATACGGAAACCATTCAGGCTACCCAACACGGTGAGTGCGATTTTGTCGGAATCGAATAAGCTGCGCGACAAGTCGCGGATTTCATCGGAAGTTACCGCTTCGATGCGATCCACTAACTCATCCATGGTAAAAAACCGGCGGAAATAAATTTCCTGGCGCGCCAGATTCGACATACGGCTGGACGTGGATTCCAGGCTCAACATGAGAGAGCCCTTCAGGTGGTCCTTGGCGCGGCGCAGTTCTTCTTCGGTGTGTTT
>CAXSIG010000609.1:0-3857 GCA_964237255.1 uncultured Bryobacteraceae bacterium | reverse complement strand
ATTCGGGATCGATGTCGGACCGGCGCGTAGCGGCATCGGCAATGGCGCATCGAACGCTCTCGACATCGGCGGCCGAGACTTCACCTTCCGTAGCACGGACATAGGTGCGATAAACCGGAAAGCTTGTCACCACTTCCCGCAAAGCGTGATGAACTTCATGGCGCGTGTAGTCGCGATGACGGCGGCGATGCTCGCAGACGTCCATGAACATCGCGGTCAAGCGATTCACATCGCTGCCTAACAGTTCACGAAGAACCATGGCCTTTTTTTCCAGAGCGATTTCGTGATACGGACGCGTTTCACCTGTGAACTCTCGATAGAATTCAGTCAGCGGCGCTTCGCCTTTCGGATCGACGAAGACGCCGGCCAACACATTCAGAAAGTCGTAGCCTACTGTCCCTGCAACCGGCCAATTTGCCGGAAGCCGTTCACCAGGTTCCAAGATTTTTTCGGCCACAATCCACGCATTCGGAGCGGCCTTGTGGAGACGCTCGAAATAGTCAAGCGGGTCGCGCAGGCCGTCCGGATGGTCCACGCGCAGGCCATCCAGCACGCCGCGATTTGCCCACTCAAGAACCAATGCATGTGTGTCACGAAAGACTTCGGGACGCTCCATACGAAGGCCCACCAGCGTATTTATATTGAAAAAGCGGCGGTAACCGAGTTCACGGTCGGCGGTGCGCCAGAAAGCCACGCGGTAATTCTGTTGTTCCAACATACGATCCAAGGCATCGGGATCGCGATTGACACACGCCATCTCCGCATCCAGGCATTCGCGGACGTTGGCATCCTCTTCACACAAGCGGTCCAACAAACCGCCCAACACTTCCTTATCCCGACCGCGTTCCACAGCCTCCCTCGACAGACCGCGCGCGGTGCTTGCGAGGAACGCGAGATAGTCCGATCCAGCCCGCTCGGCTGCCGCGAGAAGGATGGGTGCAGCGCTCTCCGGCGATACAGGCAAGCGGTTATCAAAATAGCGGAACACGAACTTGCCGCCCTCACGCGCAAGTTGAATCTCACCGGCTTCCAGAACGCGTCCGTATTGGCTGCCCAAGATGGGCACGGTCACCTTGTTGCGTAGTTTCTCTTCCGGACTCTGCCAATCGATATCGAAATAGTTCGCGTAGCGGCTCGCGACACCGTTCTCCAGAACGTCCCACCACCACCGGTTTCGAGAACCGGAAATCGCCATGTGGTTGGGAACAATATCGAGTACTTGTCCCAAACCGGCTTCGCGCAGCTTTGCGGTAAGCCTGCCATGCGCCGCCACCCCGCCCAACTCTTCATTCACGGCACGATGATCGACAACGTCATACCCGTGCATGCTGCCCGGCGCAGCCTGCAGGTAGGGCGAGCTATAGACATGCGACACGCCGAGCGCTTTCAGGTAATCGGCGATCTCGGCGGCGCAATCGAGACCGAACCCCGCGTGAAACTGGAGGCGGTACGTTGCTCGGACTTTAGGCATCTGGGCGGGGGTCGGCCTCGATCAACACCACAACAGACCGCGCCATCAAGTTATAGGTGGAGCAACCCTCTTTCTGTTCGCCCGGTTGGCTATGGGCAACGCGAGTATCGAAGCTGACCTCCCAAATTTTGCCTGGACGGGGCTCGATCAGTTTGAAGTCGAGATCCTCATGATGAGCGTTCATCAGGATGAAGAATGTATCGTCGGTGATCGGCTCGCCCCCCGGCGTCACGTCATTCAGCGTAGCGCCGCTCAGCAGCAAGCCCACTGCGCGGATCCAACCCGCATTCCACTCGTCCTCCGTCATCGCATTGCCATCCTGGCGCACCCAGGTGACATCGTGAATGTGAGCGCCATCGATATCAATGTCCATGGTCCAACCGGGATCGATGCGGCGGTCCTGGAAGAATTTGCGGCGGTGCAGGTTGGGATGATCGCGGCGATACGCAATCATCTTGCGCGTGAATTCCAACAAGTCTTTCTTAGACTGATCGAGTTTCCAGTCGTACCAAGTGAGATCGGAATCCTGGGCGTAGGCGTTGTTATTTCCCTTCTGCGATCGGCCGATTTCATCGCCGCCGCAGATCATGGGAACCCCTTGCGAGAGCAGCAGCGTCGCTATAAAGTTGCGCTTCTGCCGTTCACGGAGGTCGAGAATGATGGGGTCGTCTGTGGGCCCTTCCACTCCGTGGTTCCAGGCGTTGTTATCGTTGGCGCCGTCCTGGTTATTCTCCAGATTTGCCTCGTTGTGTTTATCGCTATAACTCACCAGATCGTTGAGCGTAAACCCATCGTGCGCGGTAATGAAGTTAATGCTGGCGCTGGGGCGCCGGCCATCGCGCTGATAGAGATCGCTGGAACCGGTGAGGCGATACCCAAGCTCGGCCAGTTGTCCGCCATCGCCCTTCCAATACCGGCGCACCGAATCGCGATACTTGCCGTTCCATTCGGCCCACAACGAGGGAAACTGGCCCACCTGATACCCGCCTTCCCCGACATCCCATGGCTCGGCAATCAGTTTTACCTGGCTAATTACAGGGTCTTGGTTGATGATGTCGAAGAACGCGGAGAGCCGGTCTACCTGATGCAGTTCGCGCGCGAGTGCGGCGGCTAGATCAAAGCGGAAGCCATCGACGTGCATATCCAGAACCCAGTAACGCAGGCTATCCATTACCAGCTTCAGCACCTGGGGGTGGCGTACGTTCAGCGTGTTCCCAGTGCCGGTGTAATCCATGTAAAAGCGCGGATTCTCTGTAAGCCGGTAATACGTGGGGTTGTCGATTCCCTTGAAGCTGAGCGTGGGACCCATGTGATTCCCTTCGCCCGTGTGGTTATAAACCACGTCGAGAATCACCTCGATGTTCGCGCGATGCAGCGCCTTCACCATGCTCTTGAATTCGCCGACCTGGTCGCCCGCGCTGCCCGCAGCGCTGTAACGAGCGTCCGGCGCAAAGAAGTTGAGCGTGTTGTAACCCCAGTAATTTTTCAGCCCTTCCTTCACTAGACGATCGTCATCCAGAAATGCGTGGACGGGCATCAGTTCCACGGCCGTTATACCGAGATCTTTCAGGTATGCAATGGACTCGCTATGCGCTAAGCCGGCGTAGGTGCCGCGCAGCTCTTTCGGAACCTTCGTGTTGGTCGCGGTGAAGCCCTTTATGTGGACCTCATAGATGACGGACTCGTGGAGCGGCGTGGCCGGCGGCCGGTCGTTCTCCCAATCGAAATGAGAACTGACGACCACACCTTTGGGAACGCCCCAGCCGCTATCCTGCGTATCGATTTCGCAATCCTCATGCTCGCCGTCGGATACGTAGGCGAAAACGGGCGCTTTCCAATCCACCGTGCCGCAAAGCGCCTTCGCGTAGGGGTCGATAAGCAGCTTATTGGGGTTGTGTCGCAAACCCAAATTCGGTTCATACGGACCATTCACACGGTATGCATACATTTGGCCCGGTTTAATACCCGGCAGAAAACAATGCCAGATGGCGCCGGTCCGTTCCTTAAACTCATACCGCTCCACCGCCTCAGTCTTTTCTTTATCGAACAGACAGAGTTCGACACCGGTCGCGCTTTCGGAGAACAGCGAAAAATTGACGCCGACTCCATCCCATGTGGCCCCTTGCGGATACGGCTTGCCGGGCAATTGCGTTCTTGTCATCTTTGTTTTTAGTCTATCGGGAGCCGGATTTCGCACCGGGCACCAGAAGGATGCTCAAGCCGGAGAACAGCCTTAGTTTCTCCTGCAGCTGTCATTTCAGAGATCGGGTTTCGGGTTCCCGATTTTTGGGAAAGCCCTTGTTTACTACGACTTCTCAGGTTCCCGATGGCAGATTTCATTTTTCTCAGGTATCCCGAGGTTTGCGGATTCCAATCATTGGACAGG
>CAXSIG010000608.1:0-3858 GCA_964237255.1 uncultured Bryobacteraceae bacterium | reverse complement strand
GCCTCCTGTTTGCCCGCGCCCACGGGGATACTCACTAGGGCCGCGCCGCTTCGGGCATCAGTGATTTGCCAGTGCAGGCCCGCTTCGGTCGCGCGTGACTCCCAGGAAAACGTCACTTGTCCCGGTTGCACCGGCACAGTCTGAGACAGCAGTTCCACCGGGTCCGGCTGTCGACCGGTAAATTCCAAACTGAGGCCGCCGCCGAAACGAAGCGGCAACTCGGGAAGCGAGTTGTATCGCCAGTCAAAACCGAATTGCCGCGGCGTCCGAAGTTCGACATTCGTCAGCAATTCGCCATTCTTCGACGGTGGCTCCACACGATTCCATACTGCTCTTGCGCCCGTATAGTCTCCGGAGTTCACCATCGCGTCCGCAGCCCGGAGCAGCAGATCTCGATCGCTCACGCGAATCACTGCTTGGGGAATCGCAAAAGTGCGGTTGGTGTTCAATAAGAACTCGACATAAGCACGCCGAACGTTCTGCTCCTCACCGACAACATTGCGAAGCACAAACGGAGCATCGGGACGGAATTGCCACGCGGCCTCGAACATTGCGGTCGCGTCCTGGCCACCGTGCAGTGCGATCTTCACCGCATCGGCAAGTACGGGCCAAGCCGCGTCATTTTGCCGCCGCAAGTAGTGCCCGGCAAGCGTCCATCGGGAAAGCGCGCCCTGGTCCCGCGACATCGCCTCCTGTAATAATTGTTCCGCATCGCCGTCGCGACCCTCCGCTTCCGCTGTAAGCGCCAATTCGTATAGCGGCGCCGCACTATAGGGGCTTACACGTCGAGCCTCAGAAAACTCCCCCCGAGCCAGCAACTCCTCTAAGCGCGTAGACCGCGCCTGAATCACTACCAGACCGGACAACGCAACAGCTACTACAGCGACCAGATAGGACATTCACATCCCTAGTGCCGCGCCACGCGAAAGAATCTTCGCCGCCTCCGAGATATTTTTCCGGTGGCCGCCACTTGTCGTGTTTGAAAGTGGAGATCTCCTACATGCCCCAACCTCTCATTCCCATGCGAGCCGCCGCAACTTTTGCGATCCTCAGCCTCACAGCAGCATGGGCGCAAGATCACACCCCGGCCGCTATGCCCGAAGTTCTTTCAGCCAACCTGCAGGTTCAGAAGATCGGACCGAACGACCTGATCGCCCTTTCCGTTTACGACGCTCCAGAAATGTCGCGCACATACCGGGTGAGCGCCACCGGCGAGATCCACCTGCCGATGCTGAAGGCCCACATCAAAGCCGAAGGATTGCTACCCAACGAACTGGAGGAGAAGGTCGCTTCCGCGCTGGATGCGGAGAAGATTCTCGTGACTCCAGTCGTCACTGTCACCATCGCCGAGTATGCAAGCCGCCCCATCAGCGTTGCGGGAGCTGTGAGATCTCCCATCAAATTCCAAGCAGTCGGCAACGTAACTCTGTTGGACGCAATCGCTCGCGCAGGCGGACTGAGTCCTGATGCGGGAAGTGAAATCCTTCTCACGCTGTCGCATAAGCCCGATGATGTTCAGCCCGCGCTGGTCCGTCGCATTCCAGTGAAGAGCCTGATCAATGACGCCGACCCCGCATACAACACGGCCCTCACCGGCGGCGAGGAAATTCGCGTTCCGGAAGCCGGCAAAGTCTATGTTGTAGGCAACGTCAAACGGCCCGGCGCGTACCCCATTGGAGGCAACGGCGAATGTACGCTGCTCAAAGCGCTTGCCTATGCCGAAGGATTGATGCCTTACGCATATAACACCGCATACATCTACCGCCGGGACGATGGTGGGGCCAAGCATGACATCCCCGTGGAGTTGAACAAGATTATGGCGCGCAAGAGCCCTGATATCACCTTGCAGCCAAATGACATTCTTTATATCCCTGACAACGTGACCCGCCGCAACACGCTTGGCGCATTGGAAAAAGCGTTGGGATTCAGCACTTCAACCGCTTCCGGATTGTTGGTGTGGAGACGATAATGACGAAACAGCTAGTTCCCGTTACAGATAATTCAGTACAAACCGGTCTGGCCATGCTGGCCGAGATGTACGCCGGAAACGCAGGCCCATCCGGGGGCAATCGTGATGCGAGTGGCGAAGAGAACTCTGTCCCACTTAGCCATTATCTTTGGATCGTCCGCCGGAATCGATGGAGGATTTTAGCGTTCGTCGCGGCCAGCGTCCTTGCGACGTTTCTGGTCTCGAAGCAGCTAACCCCCATGTACGAAGCGACAACGGTGATCGATGTCGATCGCCAAAGCCCTTCCGCACTCGTAGGACAGGATGCCGCGCGATCCCTGACAAACGATTCCGATCAATACATCGCCACGCAGATGAAACTGGTGACCTCCGACGCCGTACTTCGACCGGTCGCGGAAAAAGATAAGCTGCTGGAGCTGGAGCACCAGTTCAAGACCCCGACTGACGAAGGCCGGCGTCTTGCCGGCGATGCGCCCATCCTGCTCAAACAGATCCGGATCTCGCGTCCGCCCAACACCTATCTCCTGCTGGTGAATTATCGCTCACCCAACCCAGCGCTCTCGGCCGAAGTCACCAACTCCGTGGCGCAAAGCTTCCTGCGGCACACCTATGAGATTCGCTACAACTCATCTGCGAGTGTCTCTATTTACATGGAGAAGCAATTGGAAGAACTTAAGGCCAAGATGGAACGTTCCGGCGCGGCCTTAGCGGCGTTCGAGCGGGAACTGAACGTTATCAATCCCGACGAGAAAACCAGTATCCTCTCTTCCCGGCTGCTTCAATTGAATACCGATTTCACCAACTCTCAAGGTGAGCGCATGAAGAAGCAGGCGGCTTACGATTCGGTCCGTGGCGGAAACATGGAAGCCGGTCAGGTGTCGCAACAAGGCGAGGCGCTTCGCCGGCTTTCCGAACGCCTGAGCGACGCCGAAGAAAAGTATGCCGAAATTTCCACGCGCTTTGCCGCCAACCACCCGGAAAACCGGAAGAGCGCCGCCCAAATCGCGGAGATCAAGCAGAGCATCGATGCGATGCGCGAAAAGATCACGCAACGCGCGCAAGTGGAGTATACCGAAGCCCTAAATCGCGAATCGTTGGTGCAAGGAGCCGTAAAGCAGGTCAAGATCGAGTTCGACAGGCTCAACTCCCGCAGCTTCGAATACCAAACGGCGAAACGCGAAGCTGATGCCGACAAAAAGCTTTACGAAGAACTAGTCCGCAAAATCAAGGAGGCTACCATCAACACCAGCTTCCAAAACAGCGCGATCCGCATTGCAGATCTCGCTCGCCCGGCATTTAAGGCCGTGTTCCCCAACATGCCGCTGAATTTGGGGATCGCGTTCATCTGCTCGCTTCTGATTGCGATCGCGGTGGCTATCACCGGTGACGTTCTCGATAACACGGTGCGCGATCCGGAACAAATTACGCGCGGCATGAACACGGTGGTACTCGGCAGCCTGCCGAGTGTCCGCAATTGGCGCAACCAATTGCCTGGCGATAGCAAGGGCATCGTACCCGCGCTCACCGCAACGTCTCAACGGCAGTCCGAATTTCAGGAAGCCGTTCGAACTCTCCGCAACTCGATTCTTCTGGGCGACTTCGACCGAAAGCTAAAGTCCCTTCTGATCACCAGTTCTTCGGCCAGTGAAGGCAAGTCCACCAGCGCATCGCATCTCGCCCACGCCGAACAGCGCAGAAAAACTCTCCTGATCGATGGAGACCTGCGACGTCCGAGTCTCCACAAGAAGTTCGGCATATCCGGGCAGAAAGGCTTGGTTAACGTTCTGGAAGGAGAATCGGGCTGGCGAGGATTGGTCCAAAAAGTGGAAGGGCATCCCGATCTCGAAATACTGCCCGCCGGACCGCCCTCTACGTGCGCACCGGAATTG
>CAXSIG010000607.1:744-3858 GCA_964237255.1 uncultured Bryobacteraceae bacterium | reverse complement strand
CTTGTTAACAGCCAGCGTTACGGGACGCCCCAGCTTCCGCAGCATCTGGGCGAGATCGCGATCCGGCCCCGTAATTTCAGCACGCCCGTCCACCAGGAAAACGATCTGATCGGCCTGTTCCAGGGCAAACTCCGCCTGCCGCAAGATCTGCGATGGGATGTAGTCCTCGTCCCGCACCACAATGCCGCCGGTATCGATTAATTCGAACGGTTTCCCTTCGAAATTCGCTTGCCCGTAAATGCGGTCGCGGGTAATACCCGGCTCGTCCCCGACAATCGACCGTCGTTCCCCTGTGATCCGATTAAACAGAGTCGATTTGCCGACATTCGGCCTTCCTACAATAACGACAGTCGGCATAGTAACACCGTACCCCATTCCAGTCAGACGTCCAGGATTTTATGCCTTTCTTACGCAAGAAACGAGAGGCTACATCTTTGAACCGCACGTCATCCATTCCGTCCTCTTTTGGCCCCAGCAACGCTGCCGACCTTGAGCGGCTCCGCGAATGGTGTGAACTACAGGCAAGCGAGAAACGATCCGCAGCCCAGTTCGATGTGGAACATCGCTCGTTGGAACTTGCGGAAGCTTATCGAATTGCCGCTCGCGCGCTCTCGCTACGTTCCCGCTAGCAAGCTTCTAACAAAGAAAGCGCCCCACGGATGGGGCGCTGCACGTTACACACTCGTACGATACCGCTAATACACCTAAGCGAGATCGAAGCGATCCAGATTCATCACCTTACTCCATGTCGCCACGAAGTCGTTGACGAAAGTTTCACGCGCGTCGGAACTCGCGTAAACCTCTGCAAGAGCCCGAAGCTGGGAGTTGGAACCGAACACCATGTCGACGCCGGTGCCGGTCCATTTCAGGTTACCTGTGGCGCGGTCGCGTCCTTCGAAAATGCCATCGGTTGCCTTCGATTCCTGCCATTTCGTGCTCATATCAAGCAGGTTTACAAAGAAGTCGTTCGTCAGTATTCCCGGCTGTTCGGTAAATACGCCGTGCTTCGAGCCCACGAAATTTCCACCGAGCACGCGCATGCCGCCAAGAAGAACAGTCATTTCCGGCGCGGTCAACTTCAGTAGTTGAGCTTTATCCACCAAAAGTTCTTCGACCGGCCTTTGCTGCCCGCCCCTTAGATAATTGCGGAAGCCGTCCGCGATTGGTTCCAGCGGCGCGAAAGACTCCACATCGGTCTGCTCCTGCGATGCATCCGTGCGTCCCGGCGAAAAGGGAACATTGATTTCGAAGCCGGCTCGCCTTGCAGCCTCTTGGACTGCGGCACAGCCACCGAGCACAATCAGATCGGCAATTGAAATCGACGTGTCCTTGCTCATGCTTTCAAACTTGTCAAGAACCCTGGCCAGGCTCGATGGCTGATTTGCGTCCCAATCTTTTTGCGGCTCGAGCCGGACGCGCGATCCATTCGCACCGCCCCGTTTGTCGGAACCGCGGAATGTTGACGCGGACGCCCATGCTGTCGAAATCAATTCCGAAATGGTCAGTCCTGAGGCAAGAATCTGGCTTTTCCGGTCTGCAATTTCCTGCTCGCTCCATTGCCTGTGGTCAGAAGCTGGAACAGGGTCCTGCCAAATCATCGGTTCGGCCGGAACCAGCGAACCCAGATAGCGAGCTTTGGGTCCCATGTCGCGGTGGGTCAGCTTGAACCAAGCCTTCGCAAACGCGTCGGCGAACAAATCGGGTTGGTCAAGAAAGCGCTTGCCGATTGCCGCGTAGATCGGATCCGCTTTTAACGCGACGTCGGTGGTGAACATCATCGGAGGATGCCGCTTCGATTCGTCATGCGCATCGGGAACCGCATCTGCCAAGACGCCATTCTTCGGAGTCCATTGGTTCGCGCCGGCGGGGCTCTTCGTCAACTCCCAATCGTTTTTATATAAGAGCTCGAGATACTCGCTGTCCCACTTGATCGGATTCGTAGTCCAAGCGCCTTCCAAACCGCTGGTGATAGTGTGGGCGCCATTCCCATTCATGTAATTGTTTTTCCAACCGAGCCCTTGCTCTTCGATGCCGGCCCCTTCCGGTTCACGACCCACGTACTTGGATGGATCGGCCGCGCCATGCGCTTTCCCGAACGTGTGTCCGCCGGCGATCAGCGCGAAAGTCTCCTCATCATTCATCGCCATGCGTCCGAACGTTTCCCGAATGTCGCGAGCGGCAGCCACAGGGTCGGGATTGCCATTCGGACCCTCGGGATTGACGTAGATCAGACCCATCTGGACTGCGCCCAAAGGCTGATCGAGTTGACGATCGTCCTTGTATCGTTCGTCGCCCAGCCACTTAGTTTCCGGACCCCAGAAGATGTCCTGTGGCGGCTCCCAAACATCCGCGCGTCCCCCGCCGAAACCGAAGGTCTTGAAGCCCATGGATTCTAAAGCGATATTGCCGGTGAGAACAATCAGGTCTGCCCAGGAAAGCTTCCGACCGTACTTCTGCTTGATGGGCCAGAGCAGCCGGCGCGCCTTATCCAGATTGGCATTATCGGGCCAGCTATTCAGAGGAGCGAAACGTTGCGTGCCGGATCCGGCTCCACCGCGACCGTCCGCGATGCGATAGGTTCCCGCGGCATGCCATGCCATGCGGATAAAGAACGGTCCGTAGTGGCCGTAATCCGCCGGCCACCATGGCTGCGACGATGTCATCAACTCCTGCAAATCCTGAACCACCGCATTGAGGTCGAGAGTCTTGAACTCCTTGGCGTAATCGAACTCCTGTCCCAGCGGATTGGACAGGTTCGAATGCTGGTGCAGAATCTTGAGGTTCAGCTGATTGGGCCACCAGTCTTCATTGGTCCATGCCTCAGCGGACGCTTGCATGGAAGCGCCGGAAAAGGGACAACCGCTTGCGGCCTTGGTTCCGTGTTCTTTATGAACGGCGCCGGGAGTTTCTATCGTAGGGGTATCTATGTTTTCCATGGTTACTTTTTCCTTGATTGCGGATTCGGAAGAGGAGAGCGCCGCGAAACGCATTTTTCGCAAAGCCCCCTGAAAATGAGTTCGGATTCCCGAAGCGTTCGTTTGCCCAGGGCCGCTGAAGAGGGAGACGGCGGATCGTACCAAGCCATATCTTCCACAACGCCACAGCGGTCGCAAA
>CAXSIG010000607.1:442-734 GCA_964237255.1 uncultured Bryobacteraceae bacterium | reverse complement strand
TATCTTTAGCGTCGAACCGTGCCGCGCGCCCTTCGGCGGCCACTTCCCGCACCAAACCGGCTTGCACCAGATCCCGCAGGTTGTTATAGGTTGTGGCCCGGGAACAGCGCGGGTCTAAGCGATTGACGGACTCGAAAATTTCAGCCGCGGTTGGATGGCCGCGATGTTTCAGCAAACACGACATCACCGCATACCGCTGAGGCGTACAGCGCAAACCGCTGTGCTCAAGAGAACCCTTGATTTCCTCACCGTCCACGAAGTCTTAGACTAAGTCTAATCTTAGTTTTTGTCA
>CAXSIG010000607.1:0-432 GCA_964237255.1 uncultured Bryobacteraceae bacterium | reverse complement strand
CAAGATCTGGAGACCCTGACGTCGCGGTTCTGCCGTACATTGGTTCTACAGTTTCAATGAAGCGTTTCGTCCTTGCCGTTTCCCTCACACTCTCACTTGGTCATCTCAGCGCGCAGACAGCCGGATGGGAGCCGTCGCCAGGGCATACCCAAATTGCGATATGGCCCGGCGACGCACCCGACGCCAAGCCATTAAGTGGGCCGGAGACCGCGAAAACCACTGAAAAGGATCACTTCGTTGCCGGCAAGCCGTGGCTATACGTCGAACGGGTCTCCCGGCCGACCATGACGGTCTACTCTCCAAAAGGCAAGAACACCGGTGCTGCGGTCGTTGTGTTTCCGGGCGGCGGGTATTGGATCCTAGCCATGGATCTGGAAGGCACTGAGGTTTGTGACTGGTTGACAGCGAAAGGAGTTACGTGCGTGCTGTTGA
>CAXSIG010000606.1:0-3860 GCA_964237255.1 uncultured Bryobacteraceae bacterium | reverse complement strand
TTGATCGAGACACCAAAGTAATGGATCTTTCCCGATTTCTTTAGGTCTTCGACCGAGCGCTTCCACTCGTCGCGCGCGAGCCAACCGGGGTCCCAGACGTGGAATTGTTGCAAGTCGATGGAAAGAAGTCCCAAATTCTTGAGCGTGGCTTCCGTGGATCCGGTGATGTGATCCATCGGGAAAACATCGTCCATCGAGATTCCCGCGCGCGCCGGCCACTGCAAATTTTTAGGCGGAACTTTTGAAGCGACGTAGATCTTATGTGAGTGCTCGTTGACCACTTTGCCAACCAGTCGCTCGCTGTGTCCCTCACCGTAAGCCAGCGCGGTGTCGATAAAATTCAGCCCCAGTTCTACCGCGCGGCGCAGGCCGGTAAGCGCTTCGTGGTCCGTTCCTCCCAGCCATTGCTTCTGGCCGATGCCCCAGGCACCGTAGCCGATGTCGCTGACATCGATGTTCGTCCGTCCCAGCTTCCGATATTGCATGCAGCCCTTATTATAGGGACATATGCGGAGAACGCTACGCAACTCCCTGCTGAGTTTCCTGGTGCTGTTTTGTCCGTTACTTTGGGGTGCCGGTTTTAAGATGTACCTGGCCGATGGCGGGTACCACGTGGTTCGCGAATACAAGGTAACCGGCGACCGCGTGCGGTACTACAGCACAGAGCGCGGCGACTGGGAAGAAATGCCGACCGCGTTAGTGGACTTGAAAAAGACCGAAGCCGAGCGAGGCGAAAAGGCGACCAAAGTAGCGGAAGAGACCCGCATCATCAGCGAGGAAGATAAGGCCGTTCGGGCGCAACAGGAGGAAGTTTTAAAAATCCCGCAGGATCCCGGCGTCTACATGCTGGAAGGCGGCAAGACACTCCAAATTTTCCAGATTGCGGAATCCACGTATCACACCAATAAGGGCCGGGCGGTGCTGAAGAAATTGTCGCCCGTACCGCTGGTGCCGGGTAAGGGCACGGTGGAGCTTGCGGAAGCGCATTCCCTAAATATTCTGAAAGACGATCGGCCGGAAATGTATATTCAACTCGCGGATGAGGAACGGTTCGGAATTGTGAAGTTAACTCCGCATTTATCGAGCCGGATTGCGGAGCGGGTATCGGTGGAGCCGGTGATTAATTTGCCGGAAGAGACTGTGGAGCAAGTGGAAATCTTTCGGAAACAGATGACGGAAAGCGGCCTGTATAGAATCTGGCCGAAAGAGCCGCTGGCTAACGGCGAGTATGCGGTTATTGAGTACACACCGGGCAAGCTTAACGCTCAGTTTTGGGATTTCCAGATTAAACGGTAATTTCCTAAACTTAACGGCTCAAAGTCACTTGGTCTTCATTATAATCCCCAAGTCGGGAGACACTTAATGAAGCGAAACGCACTTATTTGTTGTTTATCGTTCGGTGTGGTTGCGGTTATTGCATGTGGTCAGGAGTTTAGTAGCTCTACAGAAGCTCAGCTATTTAGTTCTCAGGATTGGGGCAAGATCAACAGCCTTTCACCGTTGCCTGATTTGCCGGTCGACACCACGAATAAGTATCGGGATTCGGCCCCTGCGGCGCTGCTGGGACAAAAGCTATTCTTTGAGCCTCGCCTGTCGGGACCGATTCAAACCGGAACCAAGAAAGAAGGGCAACTCGGCGCGATCGGCGAGAAGTACAAAATCGCTTGCCGCAACTGTCACATGCCGGAATCGACCTGGCTGTATGACATCCGTTCGAATAACGGGGGTCCGATTCCCAACGCTACTGCGCTTGGTTCCGCCTGGATGACTCGCAATGTCAGCAGCATTATTAATACGGTGTTTTACATCCATCAGGGATCGAAGGCGCACTGGCGCGAGAACGATGGGTACTCCGATTCCGAATGGTTCGATGCACAAAGCGAGCCTGAAGGACCGCCCGTTCAGAACGGAAGCCGTCTGCAATTGGCTCACGTGATGTTTGAGCACTATCGCGATGATTATGACCATGCGTTTCCGGATTGGCCGCTCGATCCCGCGTTGGCTAATTACCGGCGGTTCCCGGCGACGGGTTCACCATACACGGATGCCGCGAACTGGAATTCGCTGAGCGCTTCCGACAAGGAAATTGTAAATCGCGTGTTGGCGAACTACGGTAAGGCTATTGAGGCTTATCTTCGCAAGCTGGTGAGCCGCAACGCGCCGTTCGACCGATACGTGGCGGGCGACCACGACGCGATCAGCCTGAAGGCGAAGCAGGGGTTGAAGCTGTTCATCGGCAAGGCCGAGTGCGTCAGCTGCCACAATACGCCGTTATTCTCCGACGACGATTTCCATGTAATCGGTTTGAAGATCAACACCACGCTGTCGCCTCACGCCGATCCGACGGAAAAGGGCCGTGTTGCGAACCAGCCGCTGATTTGCGATCCGACTGTCGCGGGCGGTGACTTCAACGTCAACGGACATTTCAGCGACGATCCTCATACCGGCCGCGACGGAAACTTCTGTTCGCAAACCATCCCGGTTGGGCTTTGGCGGACGAAAGGGCTTCGGCATGTGGCTGAAACCGGTCCCTACTTTCGCGATGGTCAAGCCGCAACACTCGATGATGTAATTGAATTCTATAATCGCGGCGGCGACCCGACTGGATCGTATCTAGGTGGGCCGAAAGAGATTCGCCCATTAAACTTGTCGCCCGATGAGAAAGGCCAATTGAAGGAATTCCTTAAGACGCTGACTGGGGACCAGGTTCCGTCGCAGTATCTGCGGGACTTACACAACCAGTAAGTTCGCTACCGTTTTCGCCAAGCGAATGCAATCGGGAATGCCGACGCCATCGTAGGCGTTCCCGATCAGGTGAAGTCCGGACGGCACGTGGCTGCGGATATCTTTCACGAGCGCACTATGGCCCACGGCGTACTGGGGAAGCGACCCCGGCCACTCGTACTCGCGGATGAATACCGGGTCCGGACGGAGTCCGGTAACGTGCGATAGTTCCTGAAGCGGGTCGCGTGAGCGCTCACGGAAAAAAGCTCGGATTAGCTGAACGCCTTCCGGCGACCTGCCTCGGAATTTCGTGCTTACCCAGGTGGCGGCCATCAGGTTGTGGCCTTCTACTTTCGGCACTAACATTCCGAAACCATTCAGCCGCGGAGCGCTGCGGAACGCCATAGCTACAATATGTCCGGAACTATGCCGGATGTCGCTTAGCAGCCGGCTCAATTGCCCGTCGAGCAATCTCGCGGCGGCGTTGGCGGGGATCGCCAGAATCACCTGAGCGGCGTCGATCCAATTCCCGCCCGCTTTTACTTGCCATGCTCCATCGGCTTGGCGGACTGTTTCCGCATTCGCGCGGACAACTCGCTCGGGCTTGAGAGCGTCGCACAGTTGCCCTAGGCCGCCGCGCATGGATTGGAAGGTGGACCCATTCGGGGGCGCTTCGTTCCCGGCGGTTCTGGTGATGCTGCCATGCTGCCGTTCCCGCGCGACAAACTTCGGGAGCACGCTGCTCGCGCTAAGATGCTCGACCGAGCCACCATAGATGCCCGTCAGGAGCGGTTCAGCCAGGTAATCGACCGCGCCTTTTCCGAAGTGATCGAGGGCAAATTCGGCAACCGAGCGTTCCGGAATCGGCCCACCTGGCTGACGGAACCGATCCGCTGTCATACGAAGTTTTGTTGTGAGGTCGAAAAGCGGAGCGGTCCATATGGTCCGAAGCGTTTTCGGAACGATCAACTGCATTCCTTTGGGGAACGGGACGAACTTGCCGCGACGTAGGACTTGGATACCGCGCGAGGCGTCGTTCGAGCCTACGACACTGCCGCCGATTCCGAGTTCAGTGACCAATTCACGCGCCCAGGGTTTGGAAGCCAGCCAGCTATCGGCACCGGATTCGACGGTAC
>CAXSIG010000605.1:1124-3864 GCA_964237255.1 uncultured Bryobacteraceae bacterium | reverse complement strand
AAGCAAAACCTGGTGGTCCGGGGCGGCGGCGGCATCTTCTACGATCGCTTCCAAGGTAACGAAATTTTCGATGAGTTGACCAATCCGCCGACCACTGTTCAGCCGACGCTGGTGCAAGGATTGATCAGCCAGATTAACCCGTCGAACATCGTGCTCGCGCCTGTAGGATTAATCGGGCTAAGCGCGGACAATAAATCCCCTACGGTTTACAACTACAGCCTGGGTGTGGAAACACGGCTTCCCTACCAGATTGTGCTCAACACCAGCTATGTGGGTTCGCAATCGCGCCACCTGCTCCAAAGCAAGAACTTCAATGCGATTCCGTACAAGACTACGTACCTGGCCCAAAATCAGGACCCAACCAAGGTGGCATCGAGTCCCACCGGCGTTCTAGGATCGAACGCTTACGATGCAAACTTCGTCCGGCCGTATCCCGGTTTCGGCGACATTCAGATTCACCAGTTCGGGGGATCGTCAAATTACAATTCGCTGCAGGTTTCGGCGAACCGCCGGTTCCAACGCGGATTGCTGCTTGGCTTGGCGTACACCTGGAGCAAAGCGCTAGGCGTGACATCGGGCGACGGCGATTATATTCGCATCGACAACCTGACCCGCTTCGCCAACTACGGTCCATTGAGTTTCGACCGGCGTCAGAACCTGGTGATCAACTACGTCTACGACACGCCGAATGCCCCGTGGGCGCACAACTTCGTTACAAAGGGCATTTTCAACGGATGGCAGGTTTCAGGCATTACTTCGTTCGTGACAGGCACGCCATTCGGTGTTGGATTCAGCGTCGGCGGGGCGACCAACCAAATCCTGACGGGTTCGTACACCGAAGGCGCGCGTATTCAGGTGGTGGGCGGCAATCCGAACACCGGATCGGACAATCCGTATAACCGCGTTAATGCCGCTGTTTATGCTCCTCCGCAGCCGGGTAACATCGGCTTGGGTGCGGGCGTGAATTATTTGACCGGCCCTGGTATCAACAATTGGGACATCTCTCTTCAGAAGCAATTTTCACTTCGCGAGCGGATGACGCTTCAACTGCGCGGCGATACCTTCAACTCCTTCAACCATACGCAGTTCAGCGGGATCAACAGCACCATCAACTACACCAGTCTGACCAATGCCACAATCACGAATCTTCCGTTCCGGGCGGATGGCAGCGTGAATAACATCAACGGCTTCGGGACGGTGAGTGGCGCCCGCGACCCGCGCATCATGCAGTTGGTTGTCCGCCTGGTATTTTAGGCTGTTTTTCGCTTGGGCCGCGCGGCAACAAGCGCGGCCTTTTGAGGGGCTTTTCGCTCAGCGGCTTTTTCCAGGCTGCGCTTGAGAGCATCCAGAATATCGACCGGCGGCTTCCGGGAAACAGGCGCTCCGTCGTCCGCTGCCGATTCCAATGGCTTCGCTACGCGTTCGACCTTTGCTTCGACCAAGGCCTGAACGCGGGCTTTGTAGGCATCGACATATTGCTCCGGCTGAAACGGTGTTGCCAAATGCTCGATAAGTTTCTGCGCTAATTCCAGTTCTTTGGGTTTTAAATCTTCTGTTCGGGCGGCAAACTCTTCGTCGCGACGGACTTCCGAAAAATAGTACATGGTGTGCGCCACCAGGCCTTTCGGCCCAAGCCGCAATACCAAAAACTGCTCGCGCCCATGCATCGCGATTTGCGCTACGGCGGCAAACTCCGTCTTTTTCATCGCGGCGAATAGAAGAGAATACGGCTTCTCTCCGCTGGGGTCTGGAACCACGTAGTAGGACGCATCGAGGTATACGGGATCGATTTCGTTCCAGTGGACGAACTCGGAAACCTCCATATCGCGCGAGGTGCTCTTCGCAAGCTTGCGAATCTCCGCCGGATCGATGGCGACAAACTGATCTCTCTCGAATTCGTAACCCTTCACGATCGGAGCGGGAGCGGGAGCGGAAGATGGACCAGGAGCGGAAATCGACGCTTGCGTGGCGCGGTCTTCCGAAGTGTAAACCTGCTCCGGCTCCGAATCTGGCGCCGTGGCAACGGACAGCGGCGCCGCATGCCTTGGTTCCTCGTCAGGCTCAGGCTCGGGACGTTTCCGCAAATTACGAAACGAAATGGTTTCCCGCCTTGCTGCGGCGTAGAGCTTAACGGGAAAGGAAAGTAATCCGAAGGTCAGTTGTCCGCGCCAAACGGCAGTCGCCATGTCCCTCCCCGTGCAATTTCCACGCCAGCCGGTGCAAGGCTTACCATTTCGGTATACATGGAACACGCCGAAGCTACGCATTATTCCTGGAAGACGGTGCCGCTTGAGACTCTGAGCGACACCATCTCACGCAAAATCGTTTCGGGTGAAAAGTCCATGGCCGCCCAAGTCTTTATTAAGAAGGGCGGCGTGGTACCGCTGCACAGTCATCATAACGAGCAGATTACTTACATCCTGGAAGGAGCGCTCGAGTTCACGATTCACGGCAAGAAAATTGTGGTGGGCCAAGGCGAGGTGTTAGTTATTCCTTCGCATGTGCCGCACGAAGCCGTTGCGCTGGAAGACACGCTCGATCTCGATCTGTTCAGTCCGCCGCGCGAAGACTGGTTGAACGGCACGGACGCTTACCTGCGGAAATAAGCGATGGATCTGGGAATTGCGGGCAAGCGCGCGCTGGTGACCGCGGCGAGCCGAGGCTTGGGACTGGCAACCGCCGCAGCGTTAGCAGCCGAAGGGGCTCGGGTCGCGATTTGTGGGCGCGACGAAACGCGGTT
>CAXSIG010000605.1:0-1114 GCA_964237255.1 uncultured Bryobacteraceae bacterium | reverse complement strand
TGACCGATGTAACTGTCGAGGTGGTCCGTGCCGATGTTCGGGATCCGGCGCAACTGGACGCGCTAGTTCGTGAAACGAAGGCGCGGTTCGGCGGGATCGATATTTGTGTTGCGAACGCGGGCGGTCCTCCGTCGAAGCCATTTCTCGAAACTACTGCCGAAGAATGGCAATCCGCTGTGGACGCAAACCTGATAAGCACCGTAAATCTGGCGCGCGCGGTACTCCCCGGCATGAGGGAGCGTCGCTGGGGACGCTTTCTCGCCGTGACCTCGGCATCGGTCAAACAGCCTATCGACAATCTGGTGCTGTCGAATTCCGTCCGGGCGGCGGTTTCGGGTTTGGTCAAGACTCTATCGAATGAATGCGCGCCGTTCAACGTGCTGGTAAACGGCATTTGTCCCGGCTACACCGCTACGGCGCGGCTCGATTCCCTGGCCCAAAGCGATCCGAATCTGCGCGCCAAATGGATCTCGCAAATTCCTTTAGGGCGCTTCGGGACTCCCGAAGAGTTCGGCGCTGTGGCGGCGTTTCTTTGTTCGGAGCGAGCGGGCTACATCACCGGAGTGAATTTGTTAGTTGACGGCGGCTTGGTGAAAGCGCTTTAGCCGGGGAACACGCGGCCAAAGATCGTTTGGACGTGGCGAAGCTGCCGGGATAAGGAGAACGCTTCGCCGATTTGCTCCGGACTGAGATAACGCGCAATCTCGGGATCGGATTCGATCATGGGACGGAACTCGGTTTCCGTTTCGAAGGCGTGCATGGCGTGGCGCTGAACGGCGGCGTAGGCGTCTTCCCGCAGCATACCGGCGGCAGCCAAATCGAGCAGCAGCTGGCCGGAAAAGACCAACCCTTTCGTTAGCTCCAGATTGCGAAGCATGCGCTCAGGATACACAACCAGCGTGTCAACCAGACGAGTGGTCTTGGCCAGGAGATAGTCGATCAACGTGGTGGAATCGGGAAAGATCACGCGCTCCGCCGAGGAGTGGGAAATGTCCCGTTCATGCCAAAGCGCCACGTCCTCAAAGCCGGCTTGAGCGTTCGCTCGTACCACTCGCGCCAGACCGCAAATCTGTTCCGACGTAATCGGATTGCGCTTGTGCGGCATGGCGGAACT
>CAXSIG010000604.1:0-3868 GCA_964237255.1 uncultured Bryobacteraceae bacterium | reverse complement strand
GCCGACAATTGCCCTCGAAGCGTCCGCGACAAGGAGCGAATGCGATGCGTCCCAACTAAACGCCGCAGGAGCCGCTAGTACCGGCGATGCGGCCAATGTGGCGACCGTTCCCGATAGCGACACTTGCCGCACGCGGCTATTCCCGGTATCGGCGATGAAAACGGTTCCGGCGGCATCAATCCCGATAGCCGTGGGTTGGTTCAAACGCGCATCTGTTGCAAGACCGCCATCGCCGCGAAAAAAGTACGAACCGTCTCCCGCCACAACCGCAACAGCGCCGGACACCAGAATCTTTGTCAGGTACTCCTTCGAGGCAATTAAAAGATTGCCGCTAGAATCGACGATCAGGTCGCGCGCGGCAACAGGCACGGTGGATACAGTGTTGCCGGCACTGAGCTTTCGGACGCGGCTGTTCCCGGCGTCGGCGACGTAAAGATTGCCGAACGCGTCGAGCGCGACTCCCGTGGGCAGGCTTAATTGCATGGCGGATCCCATACCGGCGATGCCGGTGCCCAGCACCGTCGTTATCGGGCCACCCGCTACTCGCCGGACAGCCGCGTTGTTCGTGTCGGCAATATAAAGCGCACCGGACGCGTCTAGAGCAAGGCCAGCAGGACTGTTGAGCGTGGCCAGGATTGCCGGTCCGAAATCCCCGGTTCTGCCTGCCGTCCCGGTACCGGCAATGGTAACGACCGAACCGTCGCTGTTGATGCGCCGAACACGATTAGCCGCAAATTCGGAAACGTAAAGATTGCCCAGGCTATCCGCTAAGACATTTCGCGGCGACTTGAATTTGGCGTCAAGTGAGGTGATTACCCCGCTTGGCGAAACTTTGCGGACCGTGTTGTTCCCTAGGTCCGCGATGAAAAGATTTCCCGCGCTGTCGACCGAGATTCCATAAGGGGTATTAAGCTGCGCTGAAGTAGCGGGTCCATTGTCGCCGCTGAAACCTGCGAAGCCGGTACCCGCGACGGTTGTAATTGTTCCCGCTGGGCTGATTTTGCGAACGCGGTGATCGCCCGCATCGGCGACGTAGACGTTCCCGGCGCGATCGAACGCCACACCCTCCGCGTCACGTAATGCCGCGTGGATTTCCGCAGCGCCATCGCCTACATTGCTACTTCCCGCTACCGTTTCGATGCGGTATTCACCCGACCATGCATAGAGGAAAGGCCCGAATATGGCCGCGATTTACCCGCAGAAAGTTAATTTCATTACACAAACAGGTGTTTACCGCGTGAAGAACTTCTCAGCTCCTCCGATAGACGGTCATGCAGTGGCAAATTTTCGTCATCCTGACCGTAAGCGCCGAAATTTTGGCGGCGCAGGGAAACGACCTGAAAGCGCGTGTGGCACGAGGAGTCGCAATCCCCAGTGCGTCTCAGCCGTCGCGAGTATGGAGAGGGGCGACTACCCACCGCCTGTTGCAATTGGACCGGCCAATGAATGACCGAATCCGCGCCATGATGGTCCGGCGTGGTGCAAAAATCGTTGGTTCTTTGCCGGACAACACGATTGTGGTTGCGGCGGGGCAGGAATTCTCTTTAGAAGGGCTGCCGATTTCAGGAACGGACGAATTGCGATCTCAGGACAAGATGAGTCCACTTGTCGGGACGTCGGCGGACGCGGCCGCTTACATCGTTGAATTTTACCCGGACGTCAGCCGCGATGACGCCGGGGCGCTGCTGCTTGCCGAAGGGTTCACGCCGATAGATCGAGCTGGCTTAAATCCAAGGCACTTTCTAATCACAGCTACCATCGATGATCTTTCCCGCCTGACACAGTGGGATGAGGTGGCCTATGTCTTTCCGGCGCCTCCCGAGATGTTGGATGGCGAAGAGTTTCAGAATTGTGCCGGCGCTTTGACGGCCGGGCTTACGGTTGGTCAATACGCAATTGTGAGCCGCGGTTGGGCTCGCGACGCGAATGGCAAAGTGAGCTTAGGTTACACATTCGGCGATCTAACGCAGAAGGTGGATAGCGCGACCGTCAAAGCGGAAGTGATCCGGGCAATGAACGAATGGAGCAAAGTTGCGCGCGTTCAGTTCACGCCGACCCAGAGCGCCGCTGCGGAGCGAACAGTTTCTATCAAGTTTGCCGTGGGCGACCATAGCGACGGCAATCCGTTCGACGGACCTGGAGGTATTCTGGCCCATACCTTCTATCCGGCAAATCCGGAACCGATCGCAGGCGATATACACATGGACGCGGACGAAGGCTGGCATGCGGGTACCAATATCGACGTGTATACCGTCGCACTTCACGAACTCGGGCATGCACTCGGGTTAGGCCATTCGGACCGACCTGGATCGATCATGTACCCCTATTACAAGTACCCGGCGCAGTTAGGCGTCGACGATATCGCCGGGATACAAGCGCTTTATGGCGCGCCAGCGAGCTCAGGCAGCACGCAATCCACCAGCACACCCTCCAATGCGGCTCTAAGTCTAAATATCGTTTCCCCCACTGCTACAACTGCCGCACCGGCGAATACTTCGGCGATCGCGATCTCCGGCAACGTTACGAACAGCATCGGAACTGTGTCCGTGACCTGGCAAACCGACCATGGGGCGTCTGGGACCGCATCGGGATCGCAGAATTGGAGTGCGTCCGCAGTGCCGCTTGCTGCCGGTTCGACAACGATAACCGTTACTGCCGCCGATGCCACGCATCAGAACGTAACGAAATCGGTTACTGTCACCAAGGCCGCGGCAATAGCGACAGACAACACGGCACCAACACTCACCGTGCTTTCGCCGGCACTGACAGGCGTTTTGACTTCGAATTCGACGATTGCTGTAACGGGCGCCGCAACCGACAATGTTGATGTCGCGCGTGTTACCTGGCAGAGCGGAGTCAACTCCGGAACAGCGGTTGGAACGAAAAACTGGTCGGTAGCTGTAATTCCACTGTTGGTTGGGACGAATACGATTGTCGTGCGAGCATACGATGCGGCAGGAAACACCAGTTGGCGTTCCCTGAGCGTAACGCGGCGGTAACAGTAACCGCTACAGGTTAATTTTTTCGTGCTCGCCTGGGGAAGGTTGATAGGCCTTACCGGTAGCAATGGCTTTCACGAAACCGGCAACCTGCACCATCGTGCTTGACGGGGAGTCCCAAAATTCGGCTTTATCGACATCGACCTTGAGCAGCGCGAGATCGGGATCTTCCAGGCCTTTAGGAAACCAGGCTTTAAGAATCGGGTTCCAAAGCTCTTTCGCTTTCGCCTGATCCCGCAGCACCGTAGCCGAACCTGAAACGGAGACGTAGGTATTGCTATCTGGAGCGGAGTAGCTGACGTTTACTTCGTGCGCCTGTTGCACCTCATCCACCTTGGGCGACGACTCTCGCGTGAAGAACCACAGCGTGCCGTCAAATTCACTTTTCTGGGTAGCCATCGGGCGGCTGCGCAAGCTCCCATCGGAATCCACCGTGGTGAGCATCGCGATTTTCACTTCTTTGATCAGGCCGCCTAACTTCTGTATCTTGTCATCCATGCCAACCCGATTTGCTTGTGGGTTGCCGATGTGCGGATTCGAACGTTACGGCTCCACTTTGTACTGCTTTTGTATTGGCCCTAAAGCCGGATAGTAACGGATGGCGCGCACCAGTTCGGCTACCTGCCGCACGTGTCCTAAATCGTGGATTGCCCATTCATTCAGCAACTGCGTAAGCGTCACTGGACCCAGTTCCGGATGCGGGGCGGATATCTCATTCGGCTCCACACGCAAGCCGCGCAGGAATTCGATGTTTTCGTCTCGCTGCTCCTCCCAATGGTCGAATGAGTCTTCAGGATCACGACTCGTGTAGGTACCGGTCCGGAAGTATTCTTCCTGATCGTACGGCTGGATCTCGCCTTCACCGGATA
>CAXSIG010000603.1:2596-3871 GCA_964237255.1 uncultured Bryobacteraceae bacterium | reverse complement strand
CGGCCATCCTTCGCAGCCCGCCAGACCGCATCGCCCTCCAGCATCTCGACGGCGCGCACGCCGGTCTCGCCGCCCTTGCGTCGTTCGATCATGCTCTGCATTGCTTCAAGCGCGTGATAATCCATGGGATCGGAGCCGCCGCTGCCGATCATCAGGGCTTCGTCGATCTCGCAACCGAGCGGGAGTTCCAGCGCCGGTAATCGCCATGTCACTGGCAGCGACGATCCCGCCAGAAACGGAAACGCGTGATCGAAGCTCCACGATAGATGTTTATCGTTGTATACCGGAACCGCGCGGCCGTCTTTTTCGAATACATTGACACAAGCCTTGAAGAACTCGTAGCGCGGGTAAAGGATCTGTCCCTTCTCGTTCTTCGGATAGTCGCCATGTTCCCCGACGATCAGCACCGCATCGACGGCCAGCTTATCGCCGCCACAGCGCAGTGCCTCAGCGATCGTCGGATAAACGGTGAAACCGAACTCACGAGCGCGGGCTGTACTAAGATCGTCCGCGGGCTTCTGGTCGATATACAGCGACACGACCTTCATATCCGGCTTGTGCCAGGCGCCGTCGATGGGATAGCCCACCAGGAAACGATCCGCGATGTGCTGAACGTGTGACAGGTACTTGTAAACGGTTCCGACCACCGCGATGCGCTTCATCATGCCCTCTGAAAAGTGGAACCCGAAGTGGCTTTGTACCGGATCGCCAGATGCGGCGTCTGAATTCTGGCGCCTTTTTGATGTAGGCTTTCGACCCCCGCTGCCGTAAGCCCGGTAGTGAGCAGCGTGCGTTCCACAGGGTAAGTTGGCTTACCCGTCAGAAACATCTGTTCCATGTTGTTGACCAGCGGACTGAAAAAAGTAGCAAGCGTGGTGCGGCCATCCGGCATGGGTAGGTACATTTGCGTCGAGAAAATGCGGCTTCCGATCCTGGCGGAGAAATTGAAATCGCGCACCAAACCATTCATCAGCAGCATGGTGGAGTAAAGCCCATCGGCATGACGATAACGATACGCGACCGGATCTTTCACGATCCGCTTCATGTCGTCATTGGTAGGAAAGATGTCGTTAAATCCTTCCCGAGCCGGCGTAAGCGTATGGCTTCTGCAAAGCGCCGCGTTCATTAGATCGCGCGGCCAGACGCCTTCTTTCATTGCGCTCCAGAACGTATCGCCGCGATACGCCTGAATCGATTCGACCCCACTCTCCCCGCCGGGCCTCCGCTCCACCATGCACTGAATCGTTTCCAAACCATGGAAATCGTAGCTATCCA
>CAXSIG010000603.1:1929-2586 GCA_964237255.1 uncultured Bryobacteraceae bacterium | reverse complement strand
CACCGCCGTAGCAAACACAAAGCGCCTCGCTTGGTTTCGCTCCGGCGGGCCATTCCACAGAGGGCGTCCGCCATGTGACGGGTAAACTGGACCCCGCCATCAGCGGTGACTTCAGTTCTCGCGAAGTATCGTAGATCTCCTTGGCCCAGTCCCAATTCCAGGAGAGGTGCTTATCGTTGAAGACCGGCACGGAGCGCCCGCTCGCGCGAAATATTTTGAAGATTTCCTGGAAAAACTCGTAACGAGGATATTTTGTCTGACCTTTCTCGTTCTTCTCGTAGGTTCCGTGTTCCCCAACAACCACGATGCCGTCCACCGCCAACTTGCTTCCGCCTTGTGTCAGCGTTTCGGCAATCGTTGGGTAAATTTTCATTGACGGGAACCGCCGCGCACGATCACGGCTGAGGTCCTTGTCGCCCACCTGATCTACATAAAGAGAAACCAAGTCCATGGCCGGACGATGGAACTCGCCATCCCATCCGTAGCCCTCCAGGAAGCGATCCACAATATGCTGCGCGTGCGAATACTTCATGTAGGTAGTCGTAACCGCCGCCAGCTTCGGCCTTCGGTTTGGCTCCTGCGCGAAGGCAGCCGGGGCCGCTGCCGCGGTTGCAATCAGTTCCCGGCGCGTAATGTTTCGCATGGATGCTCATTATA
>CAXSIG010000603.1:0-1871 GCA_964237255.1 uncultured Bryobacteraceae bacterium | reverse complement strand
CTTGCGATTACTCCAGAGGCCGCGCGATTGCATCGCGATGCGTTGGTCTTCGATGCCCATGTCCACGTAATCGACAGGCAGTTTTACCACGGGGGCGATTTCGGAGACTTGGTCCAAGACGGCCAGTTCGATCTTAAGCGCGCCGAGCAAGGCGGCGTGGACGCGATGTTCTTTTCCGTGTTCGTCACTGAAGACTACTACCCCCAACGGATGGAAACCAAGCAGACTCTCCGATTGATCGATCTCGCCCTGACGCAATTAGAAAAGAACAAGAGCCGGATCGAACTGGCGCTGAACGCGAAGGATATCGAGCGTATCAACAAGACAGGGAAGATCGCGGCCGTTCTCGATCTAGAAGGCGGCTTCGATCTCGACGGCGATCTGGGTGTCCTTCGAAACCTATATCGGCTAGGGCTACGGTCCGCTCAACTACCCGCCCACAATTGGGCCAACAACTTCGCCGATTCCTGTTGTTCGCCGCCGAAGTACCAAGGTCTGAGCGACCGCGGCCGCGCTGTGATTCGAGAAATGAATCGCCTCGGGATGGTGATCAATGTCTCGCACGCCTCAGATGCCACGATCGAGCAAGCTGTGGAACTGAGTACCGCGCCGGTCGTAGCGACCCACCACGGAATGCGCGCGCTGAACAACATTCCGCGCAACATGCCGGATGAACTGATGCGAAAGATTGCCGCGAAAGGCGGCGTGATTGGCTTCCAGATCGGCAATGAGTTTCACAATCGCAAAGCGTTTGAATGGCGCACGCAGCATGCGGGTAAGCCCTTCTGGGACACCAGCGAGATCGCGGACCGCAAAACCCCGCTCACGATAGAAGAAATCGATAAGAAAGTAGCGCCGCAGTTTCCGATGATCGGTGTCGACATCCCGAACGAGATTCTCTTCACCCCGGACGAATGGATCGCCGTAATCGAGCGAGCCATCGGGATCGTGGGTGAGGACCACGTCGCGCTCGGCACCGATTTCGACGGCGGTCCGACCCCGCCGCGAGGAATGCATAGCATCGCGGACCTGCCTATGCTTACCGATGCAATGTTGCGACGCGGCTGGCCCGAATCGCGCATCCGAAAATTTCTAGGCCTCAACATGTTGCGCGTGTTTCGAGAAATCACGCGCGGGTAACCGGTTACAGGGGTTCGGTCCCTTCATTCAGAATCTGTAAGTAGGAATCGTAAACAAACACTCGGTGCCGCTCGCGCCCAGTCGTCTCTCGCACAATCCCAAGTTGCCGAAGATGGTCAAGCGATTTTGCCACGGTTGGCGCTGACATCCCGGTCTTCGCGCTCGTGGACTGTATGTTCAAGATTGGATGCCGTTGAAGATGCTGATAGACGCGGAGCACCGATAGCGATTGCCTCCCCAAAGAGTGAATCTGGGCGGTATCTTTTTTGAATAAAGCGAGCGTTCGAAGTACGGCTGCTGCGGCTTGATCCGCTGTTTCCGCCACGCCGGTAAAAAAGAAATCTAACCACGCTTCCCAATCGCCCTCGGTTCTCACTCGGTGCAATAGCTCGTAGTAAGTTTTGCGATGTGTCTTGAAGTAAAGACTTAAGTACAAAATAGGTTCGCGAAGCACGGCGCGCTCGCAAAGCAAGAACGTAATGAGTAGGCGCCCCAGCCTGCCGTTTCCATCGAGAAACGGATGGATCGTTTCGAACTGCACGTGCATCAATCCGGCTTTCATCAGAAGAGGAACGTCGAACCGGTCGTCATGAATGAATTTCTCGAAAAGATCGAGACATTCGGAAAGCAAATCGACCGGAGGCGGAACAAACGTAGCGTTTCCCGGCCGGCTGCCTCCAATCCAATTTTGACTACGGCGGAACTCACCCGGCTGCTTTTCAAATCCGCGA
>CAXSIG010000602.1:2747-3884 GCA_964237255.1 uncultured Bryobacteraceae bacterium | reverse complement strand
CAGTCGCTGGATCACCTCTCACGGATTCGCGCTGAATATCGACACGGATCTTCGCTACTTTAGTTACATCGTGCCGTGCGGGCTGCAAAAGCCCGTCACCTCCATGCGCGCCCTAGGCTGCCATGCCGCGCGCGAAACGGTTTTGAACCGGCTCAGCCGGAACTTCGAAGAAATTTTTGATCGGGAGCAAGTGACGTATGGACGTATTGATGCCCCAGATGGGCGAGAGTATTGTCGAGGGAACGCTGACCAAATGGCTCAAGAAGCCGGGCGACTCTGTTGAGCGCGACGAACCGCTCTTCGAAATCTCGACCGATAAAGTAGACACGGAAATTCCGTCGCCCGCCGCGGGTACCGTGAGCGAGATCCTGGTCAAGGAAGGTGAGACTGTTGGGATCAACACCGTCGTAGCTCGCATCGGCGATGGTGGTGGAGCAGCCACGGCAACGCCCGCGCCTGTGGTCGAAGCAAAGAAAGAAGAGGCCCCAACTCCAGCCGCACCTCCACCCCCCACCTCCGCTCCCGGACCCGCTGTCGAACCGGAGCCCGAGCGTGCCGCCGAATCCGCATCCGTCGAACCAGCAGGCCCGCTCTCTCCGCTCGTCGGCAAAGTGAAAGGCTCCGGACCCGGTGGCCGCATCACAAAGCAGGACGTCGAATCGCACCTGACGCAGAAAACCGAGAGCGCCCCGGAACCGAAGTCGGATTCCGCCGGTCCCTATCCCGTCACGCCCGGACCCGCTCCAACTCCCGTCGCCCCGCCCAAACCCGCTTCGTCACCGACTGCCCCGCCAAGCACGCCCGGCCCTGTTCCTGGACAAGCCCAGCCGCAAGCCAAGACTTCCATCCAGCCCCTCGGCACCATGCGCAGTAAGATCGCCGAGCATATGCTGATGAGCCAGGCGACCTCGGCCCACGTCACCACCATCCACAAGGTGGACATGACGAAAGTGGCGAAAATGCGCGCCAAGCACAAGGATGGATTCCAGAAGAGCCACGGCATGTCGCTCACCTTCCTGCCCTTCATCACCCGCGCCACGGTCGAAGCTCTGCGCTCGTTCCCGTATCTAAACGCGTCCATCGAAGGCTCGAACATCATCTTCCATAACGAGATCAACATCGGCATCGCCGTCGCGC
>CAXSIG010000602.1:1296-2737 GCA_964237255.1 uncultured Bryobacteraceae bacterium | reverse complement strand
CTGATCGTCCCCGTCATTCGCCAGGCCGATGAGAAGAACGTCCTCGGGCTCCAGCGGTCCATTGTCGATCTAGCGTCCCGCGCACGCGCTCGCCAACTCAAACCGGACGAAGTCGCAGGCGGCACCTTCTCCATCTCGAATTTCGGCAGCTTCGGTTCCGTTATGGCGACCCCCGTCATCAACCAGCCGCAAGTCGCGATTCTGGGTGTCGGGACCATCGAGAAAATGCCTGTCGTGATCGACGACGCCATCGCGATCCGCTCCATGATGTATCTCTCGCTCAGCTTCGACCATCGCCTGATCGATGGCGCGTTAGCCGACCAGTTCACCGCCAAGATCAAGCAGATTCTAGAGAACTGGTCCGAAGAAGTTCTCTAGTCCAATGTCCGTACACCGCCTGTTCCTGGATTACTCCGTCCGGAAACTGCAACAAGCGGCTGGACGAATCGACGAATGCCTCGCGCGCCTCACCGATGAACAGGTGTGGGCGCGCGGTTCCGCCAATCAAAACACGATCGGCAATCTAGCGCTGCACGTCTGCGGTAACATTCGCCAATGGATCATAAGCGGCGTGGGCGGCGCGCCCAATGACCGCGACCGCGATGCCGAATTTGCGGCCCAGGGCGGCATCTCCGTCGATCAACTCCGCGCACAGCTGAAAGAAACCGTAGCATCCGCGATCCCGATCGTCGAGTCCCAAACCGAAGCGAGCCTGACGCGGAAGATCGAAGTCCAAAATTACGATATTGCCGCCTTGGAAGCCATCTATCACGTGGTAGAACACTTCGGCGGTCATGCCGGGCAAATCATCTTCGCCACCAAGATGATGACCGGCGACGATCTCGGCTTCTACAAGCACTTGCAGTACGCCTCCCACCGCGAAAAGACTCCGTAGAAGCAACTGGTACGGAGTTCGCTCTGTCGGAGAGTCGAATCACGACTGAAAACACAACTCGACAGAGAAACTCTCGTAATCAAAAACATCTACTTCATCTAGGTGTTTTCTCGTATAGGAGAAGTTTCTTTGGATCAGTACACTAGCTCACAAGTCGGGAATGTGCTCCATTCTTCTTCTCGATAGTGTTCTGAAACAAATCATCCAACCCGCTTCTATGCCGAAATCGATTCCTTCGTTCTATTTGCGTCTTCTTTCTCCACTGGCCTTTGGAATTTCCCTTATGGCAGCCGGTGCGCCTCTTGCCTCCGACCGTGCCGCGGCCCGCTTACTTGACCAGGCTTCCTGGGGTCCCACTCCCGCCGACATCGCTCACGTTCAGTCCGTAGGGCTATCGGCGTGGATCGACGAGCAGTTCGCGGCAGCCGTGTCGGATATTCCGGACCAGCCGTTGCTCGACGTAAACAGCAACACTATCACCAACCTGGCTCCCGTACGCTCCGTTTTCTTCCAGAACGCCGTTACCGGTCCGGATCAACTGCGTCA
>CAXSIG010000602.1:0-1286 GCA_964237255.1 uncultured Bryobacteraceae bacterium | reverse complement strand
TCCTTAGCCAGATGTTTGTTATCTCCCAGGCATCCGGCGTAAATCCGGCCTATGCTTACCCCGTATATTGGCGAGTACTCCGCGATAACGCCTTCGGCAACTACTCTGAAATCATCAAGAACGTCACCCTGAGTCCCGCCATGGGCCGCTACTTGAATATGGCTAACAATAATAAGGGCAATGCGGCTAAGGGTATTTCCGCGAATGAAAATTACGCGCGGGAATTGATGCAGCTCTTCACGCTTGGCCTAACAAAGCTAAACCCGGACGGCAGCGCGGTTGTAAACGGCACTTCGCCCGTCCCCACCTACAGCGAAGCCGATGTGCAGAACATTGCCAACGCGTTTACGGGCTGGACCTACCCCACGGCTCCCGGCGTGACGGCAAAAACCAACAATCCCGAATATTATTTCGGCCAAATGTTCGCCGTGGAAGCGAATCACGATACCACTCAAAAGACGATCTTTGGCGAGACCGTCGCCCCCAGCCAATTGTCTGCCCAGGATCTCACCAGCGTCATTCAACTGCTGATGCGCCAATCCACCATGGCCCCGTTCGTCTGCCGCCAGTTGATCCAACACTTGGTCACCAGCAATCCAAGCCCCCAATACCTGTCACGTATTTCCGCCGTTTTCTCGAACAACGGCAGCGGAATCACGGGTGATATGAAAGCAGTCGTAAAGGCAATTCTTCTCGACCCCGAAGCCAGAAGCTGGGATAGTACCGCCAGCGATCAATCGCTCGACTTCGGCCATCTCCGCGAGCCTGTCCTCATCACCGCGAATATCCTGCGGGGTTTAAACGCGACTCTCACGTCAGCCAACACAGTTGCTAACTACGCATCCAATCTGGGCGAGAACATTTTCGTGCCCGCCAGCGTGTTCAGTTACTTCTCTCCGTTGTCTCGAACGGAAAAGGGCCTGTACGGTCCGGAGTTTCAGATCTATAGTACGCAAACCGCGCCCGCGCGCTCCAACATGATCTATACCGCTCTGTATGGATCGTTGGACAGCACGACCAAAATCGATCTCACGCCCTTCAACAAGCTAGCGGATGCCACGAATTACAGTCCTTTGATCGACTACATCAACTCTATCTTTTGCTTTCATTCCGGAACCAGGCATCTGACAAACAACGCTCTACAGCCGGCCAGGGCCGCGGCTTCTCCGGCAAATGCCGTGAAGTCTGCGTTGTTCGTCTTCCTCACTTCATCCGAGTATCAAGTCATTCATTAGGAATCAGGAGAACCCAAATCATGCTTACACGTCGTGGATTAATTCGTATCG
>CAXSIG010000601.1:0-3896 GCA_964237255.1 uncultured Bryobacteraceae bacterium | reverse complement strand
GACCCTCTTCTAAAAACTTCACTCGCAGCCATTTACCGCGTAGCGGTTTAGTTCACCGGGTTTTGTAGCATGGTGGAAAGCATGATTCCGTCTTCTTCTTCGTCCAACGGCTCATGCAAATGGTAGTAATAGGTGGCCAGACCGGCCGCCACGGTTAGCCCAGCCGCCGTCAATCCCCAGAAAACCTTCGCGCGGCGGCTGCCGCCCAGAGAAACCACCGTTAGTTTGACCACGGTACCCGCCATTCCCAGAACAAAACTGAATTTCAAGAACCACGGCAGTAAGTCCAGGTGGTACTGCCCTGCCGTCTCTCGCCAAAAGATCGAAATAGCGGCCAATGCCACAAGAAACTCGATTCCATACACTGCCCGCAACAGTCGAACGGCCATTTTTTGACTTACCCAATGGTACGCTAATGTTGCGGAAGGGCTGGAACATTTCATCCACTTCCTACGTAACTCAATCGAATGACCCAGCAACCAGTACCGGCGGCGTCCGGAAGACTTTCGAGCACGATCGGCAATGCCGCCAGCCTTGCCTGGGACTCTATAACCGCGCACAAGTTGCGGAGCTTCTTGACGCTTTTGGGAGTCATCATCGGCGTCGGGTCCGTCATTCTTGTCGGCTCGGCAATCGAAGGACTCGGAGCTTACGCGGAAGCCAGTACGGCGAAAGCATTCGGAAGCGAATCGTTCATCGTTTCCAGGCTCGGCATCGCGAAAAGCCGGCGGGAAGTGTTTGATCGATTGCGCCTGAATAAGATCCTGCAGGTGGAGGACGAACGTTATTTGCGCCAGGTGAACGGTTCCGGTTCGCTCTACAGTCCTTACCGTCAGCGGAGCGAAGACATCAAGCGCGAAGGCCTTATTCTTGAGGCCGCTTCCGTGTTGGGAACTTCGGCTACGCTGGCGGAAATCAAGGAACTCAATATCGTGGAAGGCCGCTACTTTACCGACCAGGAAGAGATGTCTCGCTCCGCTGTCGCAGTAATTGGCGACGAAACCAAAACAACATTGTTCCCCGACGGTGGTTCGCCGATTGGTAAGACGATAAAGGTTAACGGAATCGATTTCACCATCGTAGGTGTTCAGGAGAAACTTGGTTCGGCATTCGGCCGCAGTCAGGATAACTCGGCATACATCCCGATTACCGTGTTCAATCGTCTGTACGGTCCCGGTCAAGACCTCGCGGTTTATGGACGCGCCCGGCCGGAGTCGCACATGGCTCTAAATCAAGCGGTCGACCTCGCGCGTGTCGCACTCCGTACGAAATTCCACCGAAAACCCGGGCAGCAGGACCGCTTCGAAGTAGTCACACCCGACGCGATGCGCGGCTTTATCGACCAACTTCTTGGGCTTATCACCGTTGTCGTCATCCCAGTTACCTGTATTTCTCTGGTGGTTGGCGGCATCGTGATTATGAATATCATGCTGGTAAGCGTCACGGAGCGGACGCGTGAAATAGGCATCCGCAAAGCGCTCGGTGCGCGCCGTAGCGACGTCATGATGCAGGTCCTGATTGAAAGTCTCTTTATGTCGGCCATGGGGGGGCTTCTCGGGGTCGCGCTCGGGGCAGTGCTCACCGAAATCATGGCTCGCGCCTTCGCTCTGAATCTTCGCATCACCTTGCCGTATGTTCTGCTGTCTATATTCTGTTCCAGCGCCGTCGGGATCGCCTCCGGTTGGTACCCGGCCTCACGCGCCTCGAAGCTGGATCCCATCACCGCCCTGAGGGCAGAGTAAATGAATATAAGTCCCATCCAAAATACCAAGATGGCGCTTTCGGCCGTCTGGACTAATAGGTTTCGCTCTCTCCTGACCATTCTAGGTATCGTTATCGGCATCACCACGGTAGTCTCGGTCGCCAGTCTACTTACCGGATTGCGCAAGGGAATGGTCACGTTTTTCGAAGAACTTGGTCCCGATAATATCTTCGTTAGTAAGTTCAACGGCGACCCGAATGGCAATGGCAGTGTGAAGGAGCGAAAGCGGCGGGCCATACGCCCTGAGTACGCGGAGTTACTTCGGGACCAGGCATCGTCGTTACTCGATGTCGGAATTACTATGATTATTCCGAACGTCTCACGCGGCCAGGCGTTGATGGCGAAAGTAACCGGCTTTGAAACCGATAACATCAACATCAGCGCGCTGACGCCGAATTCCATGACGTTATCCACTCGCGACTTTGCCGAAGGGCGCTTCTTCACGCAAGAGGAAGATAATCGAGGCGCGCACGTTGCCGTCATCGGTCGCGACTTGGCAGACACGTTGTATCCGGAGGGGAACGTGGTCTCGAAAACGTTCTTGCTCGATGGCGCCGAGTACATCGTTGTTGGCGTGTACGCCAAAGCTAAGGGCGGATTCTTTGGACAGAACCCGCAAGACACCGCCATCAATCTCCCGTTCCGTACTGGCCAGAATCGTTACCCGCAGATCGACCGGTTTCAACTCACTTGTAAAGCAAAGCCGGGCCGACGCAAAGACGCTTACGACGAGGTGGAAGGCATCATGCGACGCATCCGTCGCCTGCCCTCCAACACGCCCGATGACTTCAGCATCAGCACCCCGGACCAAATTATTCAGCAGTTTGACAGCATCACAGGGCTTATCGGTTTGGTCGCCATCGCTATTTCCGCGCTAGGGCTGCTGGTGGGCGGAATCGGCGTGATGAATATTATGCTGGTCAGCGTGACCGAACGAACTCGCGAGATTGGCGTCCGCAAGGCGATCGGCGCCCGCCGCCGCGATATCGTCGGACAATTCCTGATGGAAGCTATGACACTCACGGGGCTGGGTGGAGTTCTCGGAATCGCAATAGCGGTTTTGGTAACGCTTCTGGTCAGCGCTCTGGTTCCTTCGTTGCCTTCCGAAGTTCCAAGCTGGGCTGTGATTGCCGGCTTCAGCGTCTCGGTCGCAGTAGGATTGTTTTTCGGAACATGGCCCGCGGTAAAAGCCTCGCGCCTTGACCCGGTGGAAGCGTTGCGCTACGAATAGCCTATATGGCTCTTACGGTAACGATTGATCGATCCCTGTGCATTGGCGCCGCCGCCTGCGTCGCTGTCGCGCCTGACGCGTTTGAATTAGACGAAGACAACATCTCGATACTCAAGATCGTCCCTTCCGAAGCGGACCGAAAACGGATGATAGAGGCGGCGGAAAGCTGCCCGACCAGCGCTATTCAAATCACCGGGTGAGAGGGGCCGGATCCGCACGATGCGAAGATCCGGCCTTCGTTGCCTACCACTTTCCGATTATGGGTTGGTCGCTGTTGGTGGTAATGCCGTAGACGTAATACCGGTCCGTCGAGTAACCGTCCCACCCGCCGTTGCCGTTGAAATCGAGGTACCAGTAGTAGGGACGGAGAAAGATACCGATCTTATCGGTTCCACTGCCATTCCAATCTCCGACCAACGGGATTTCTGTACTGGACCCGCTACTGAATCCGTAAAGCCGGTCGACCGTGCCATTTGTGAATACGCCGTCCCCGTTGTAGTCGAGAAACCAGAACCCTCTGCGGAACACACCGATCTTGGTGAAACCATTACCGGTCCAATCCCCAAAGACCGGTTTGTCACCGGCAGCGTAAGCTAAGAAGTCATATACCTTGCTGCTTCCATCAAACCCGTTCCCAACTAGATCCAGGACAAACCTGTCATAGCCGTTGAACGGGTAAAATACACCGATCTTCGTTTTTCCGTTGTGGTTCCAATCCCCGACAAGGGGAACTTCGTTGGCGTTTCCGCCGAATGCGATGAACTTGTCACCGGCGTTATAGGAACCATCGCCATTGTAATCGAGCACCCAAAACCCCGCCCGATAAACTCCGATCTTTGAGGTGCCGCTTCCGTTCCAGTCGCCTACCACCGGAATATAGCCATCGCTTGACGCACCGCCAAA
>CAXSIG010000600.1:2983-3904 GCA_964237255.1 uncultured Bryobacteraceae bacterium | reverse complement strand
CCGGCTCATGCTCAATCGCCTTACCTGCTCCTGACCCTTCTCAAACACCCTCTTACCTCCAGCCGACAATCCTGTGTGTCCGAAACGCTGAATGAATACGGCATATATCTTGCTCCTTTAGTGTACCTACGACTCTGTTTAAGCTTTCCACCAACGCACTTTTAGACACTACCCGAAGAGTGGCCCCAGCACCGCGCAAGCCCGAAACCCGTTACAACTCCCTCCGCGTATTCCGTGTCGTGTGATGGCTTCCCATTCGGAACCCGTGGTTACGCTTCTCCGGACTCGCTACCCCGTGCCCAGATTCTCGCGCCGGCCGGCCTGGAAGATTGATGATTCCGCCCACTTCAAAAACGCCAAGGATCCGATCGACGGTCGCAAGGCGTCGTCTTAATTTTCTGATGACTTTCTCGATGTCCGCAGATGACAAGTCCGACCATTTTAACCGCATCTGCCATGTCCGATCTTCTTATCTAGTAAACTTCTTTAAGGCGGAATCGATAGCAGCCCCGCGCGGAACTTGTAACATCCCCGCACGACCCACAAGCGTTCGTCACCTGGTAAGCCCTGCCAATCCAGAGCGACCCTCCACGTTCTTCTGCTTCGCCCAGTATGCCGCCATCCGCTCGGACACCTTGCGGCGCTCTTCCTCGCTCATGGCTTTGCGGCCGCGTTTTCTGCCTGGTTTCTTGGGCACTGAAAACACATCGATCTTTTCAAGATTCTTGATGGCAGCGTCGATAGCCTTAATTCTTTCTCTTAATTGAAAGATTACTTCGCCAATATTCAGCATATTCGGAACGTTATACCGAATTATTACAGATATTAAGGTCGGGTCGCACGTCGAGGCGACGCTTTCGTCATCAACGTCATCGTCCGTAGAAAACTTTTAAAACAACTGCCTGAAACGTCGATAAGGCT
>CAXSIG010000600.1:261-2942 GCA_964237255.1 uncultured Bryobacteraceae bacterium | reverse complement strand
CCACCAACACTTCTTCTAAATTACGCGCCCGGAGCTTGCACCGCGGAGAGGTTTCGGGCGTCGGCCTATCCAGTTTGCGAATCGCACCGGTGGCGAAGCAGCTCTATTCTGGACATCTCCTGATTACAGAAAGCACATTAGTGCCTGACTTGCCCCTTGTCTTCGCGCTTGGCTCCATAATCTTCCGCGGCAAGCCAATCGCTAAGAACCTGCTTGCGACTGAGCTTGCAAGCGGCGCAGAAATTACTCTTCTCCAGCCGCAGAGCATCACATCGCGCACAAACGCCGGCGTCAAATCGATCGCTGACGCGCATGGGCGGATTGCGAGGCCGGCTCATGTCCGCTTCCAATCATCAGATTTGTCCTTCGACTTTCTCCGCGGTGCGGGCAAAAATATGCAGACGCTGGTCATTCCCGCTTCTCAATAGCAATTATGCATACAGAACGTGCCAGAGACTCAGGTTTATCGTACAAAATATCTTCCGTGCCTCGATATTGCAACGCGCATTGTTCGTCCGAACACCGAAGCTGCCAAATGTACCTCGGTAATTCCCTTGAGGGCTGATCGACGCCCTCAACAGCCAACCATCTGCACGCGGGCTCCGACTTCATGGCTTTGACGATCGATAACGCAGCTTGAGAATAAGGATCTTCGACGACAACAACGGGGTGGTTTTGATGCCGATATTCCGTCAGAGCCCAGTACGCAACCAGTGCAACACCGGTTGCCATCAGCATCGCGAGTAGTCCACCCAATACAAGCAAACCATCCCAGGAATTCTTCTTTAGCGACGAGCGACACTTCCAGCAGAATGGATCCCTTGCCGGATTGTGCGTCCCGCACTTCGGACACTGCATTACAGGCGTGGGTATCACATTGCTAAATCTATCCTACCGCTCTCATTGAGAAACGCTACGCAGCCCGCGATGCTAAGACCCTAGCACCGCACAGCCCCGGGGCCGTCTCACAGTTTCTGCCAGGTACTAGTTCCCAACTTCGGCTCAACCGCTCGACGTTTGGCGTAGAACCGACGCTGGCAGGATCGGCACCGATAGGGAGACTTCCCGAATGAGGCAAAGAGGAAGTCTAGGATTCGCGGCCGCTGAGACCGTCTGGTGTCTCTATACCCGCATTTCGGACACCGAGGCGGTTGAGAAGGATTATCCGTTGTCATTTTCGTCACGTGGTTCTTCGGCGCTGTTTTGTGGCAGCAAAGATTCGGGCTGCTTCAGGCGGGGCCATCTTGGGCTAGGCGCATCGTGTGGGTCATTACCGCTTAATCTCGCTCAGTTTCCTCTGGGCAGCGCGATAGTCGACGAATGCCCGAATAGCGAAATACACGGTTAGAAACGCGGAGAGCCACGCTAGCGCAACAAAGGAGGCGTGGGCCAGGGGATCAGTTACTTGAACAGTTGCGAGTACGATACCAAAAGCGATAGCGGTTCCGAAACTTATGCCGAGAAATGTGAGGTGGATGGAGTTGCCTAAAGAGGCAACGGTGTCCAATTCCGCATCTGTGACCGTATACATTGTGAGCCTTCTCCGCGAGTATTCTAACGTGATTAGTGGCGCTTCGGAAGTGGTGCGGGCGTAAGATTTAAACAGATGCCCGAAACAACTGAGTCGCCAAGCTGTAGCGTGTACGACTTCACTAGTGATCAGTTGGACATCCGCAAGATATACGAGCTTCGAACGACCGCATTGGTGGGGCGCGATTATCACGCAAGTCGCTTGGTGTTTCTGCGACGGGTAAGTTACGGCCTAGATGCGGTCAGCACGATAGCGGCATCATCGGCATTCGTGGGATTGGCATTCTGGAAGAACGTAATTGGCAGCCAAGCTCTTAGTCTCCTCGTTCTCGCGGTTGCCTTGGCGGGCATTCTTCGTGCTGTCTTCCGATTGTCTGAACTTGTGGATCAGCACGCAAAGTTGTCGTCAGCCTGGAAAGAGATGTTTCTCGATTTCGATTTTTTCTTGAGAATGCGCGGCGGGTGGGACGAATCGATGAGCGCGTTCGTGCCGAGATGATCTTTCTGCAAGAGCGTTTCCGGCGCGTTGAATCAATGGATGACATTCGCGCAAGTCAGGCCGACCTCACACTTCTCCAGCAACAAGCCGAAGACAAGTTGCGGCCGGAAAAAGGCTGGCTCCCGGCGTCTTAACTGCTTCTCTTTTTGATTGGCGGCGGTGGAAGACGTGGGGGTTTTGGTAATGGATATTGAGTTTTGGTTTCTCCGGGCTCCGTGACCCGCTTTGTTGTCTAATCGCCTGTCAACTACTGTTGTTGTTTTTTTCTCCGCGTTTGCGCGTGCGGCGTGCTTTTCCTCCTGTGATCTTCCCTTTGGCACTGTGTAGTCTCAAGTTCACGGCTCGTTGTTGTCTCCGAGGTCGAAGATGACAAAGGTCACAGCGCCTCATGTTGGTCTTAGATATCGATGGATCTCCCTTTGTGATTCGCGCATTGAACATCTGCATAAGCGTGGTCCGGGATGATCCAGCCGACGGCCGAGAAATCGAAAAGTTAAAACTACTTAGGCAGCTAGGGCCAGGTCGGCAGATCCACGGAAGGGTGTATTATCCAGCCACATCCGATGCATGATCACCGCCAGCTTGCGCGCAACGGCTACCTTGGCCTTGGCAGGCCCTGTTTTTGCGGCTAGCGCCAAGCCCCAGGTTTGTA
>CAXSIG010000600.1:0-251 GCA_964237255.1 uncultured Bryobacteraceae bacterium | reverse complement strand
TAAACGGTTGAATTTGAGTTAGGTAGAGAGGCCGAACAATCCGGCGATGAAGAGAGCTTGGCCGACCACATCTCCCTTGCTCAACCATCTCACTCTGCCTTTCCAAATCATGTGCACTGTTTCGATTCCTTCTATCGTCCGCCACGCGCTTTGAAACGTGCCGTAGCCTTTGGCCAGCCACACGCGTTTCTTCACGGTCCGGTGATCCTGTTCGATCACATTGTTGAGATACTTGCACTGGCGTAGAGCCA
>CAXSIG010000599.1:3593-3912 GCA_964237255.1 uncultured Bryobacteraceae bacterium | reverse complement strand
GGGTGAGCACGATGCAATCGGGCGTGCTTCCAAGTAACGCCGCCATCCCGAAGATCGGTGAATCATTTTGTTGAAGACGCGAAGCGGTTCCTAGCCCCTTTTGGTGGGCCGGCGTTTCGAACTCGACGACTCTCCTGGCCTTATATGTCAGGCGGTCCGACGGAAAGCGCCCTGTTGGCAGGGGTGCGGCTTGCGGCATATCCTCCATCAACTTATCGGCCACTTTTCGATACGCCGGAAAGACGCGCGCGATGGTCTGAGCAACCTCAAATCGGCCGCTTGTCTCACCGATGCTGATGGACACTTGAATGGCAGGTCC
>CAXSIG010000599.1:974-3583 GCA_964237255.1 uncultured Bryobacteraceae bacterium | reverse complement strand
GTGAAACCTTTCCAATCGGGGGAGAGTAGTGCGGCGCTGTCGATCGGTTCAGGAGTTACGTAGAGAGTCTCGCCGTTCGATCCGTATGTGCCAAAGCAGTGCCATCCTCGTGGACCTAGAACATGCGGACCGTTCGCCGCTTCGTAGTACGCCAGTCGTTGCGCTACCGCTTCGCCGAGCGACACCGTGACGGCACGTTCTTTTGCCGCTTCTTGAGGTCCGGTCTGGCCATCGGATTGGCAGCCGACGAACGGAACGACTGCGGCCAGTCCTATATCCGCAGCTAGCGTAAATAATAACAGCGCGATCTTATACATCTGTATCTCTCATTCTCAATCGGTTGGTGGAACATTTGCTACACGCTTGATAACTCCCGAAGTTATGAAAATCCTTGCTTATACATTGATCTCTCTTGGTGTAACTTTTTCCATCAGCGCGCAGAAGTTGTCATCTAAAGGCGGCTCTCCCGAGCATCAATCCGATGTCGAGATAACCGGCCATATCTTCAAACCCGCCGAACTCCCCGCGCCCGACGTTTCTCAGATCCACGTACCTGCCGGATTTAAGATCGAGAGGTTTGCGGAAAACGCCGGGAATGCCCGCGTACTTACCGTTGGTCCAGACGGCTCCGTTTACGTTACGCGTCGCGAACAGGGCGATATTCTGCGATTTACGACCGGTTCCAACGGCCTGGCGTCTGGGCCGCCTTCAACCGTTGCGAGCCGCCCCGGAATTCACGGCCTTGCGTTCTCGAAGGGCAAGGTTTATATCGCCACCGTCCACGAAATTTTCAAAGCCGATCTTTTGCCGGACGGCACGTTCGGCCCGCTCGCGATGATTATCCACGACCTTCCCGATGCCGGCCAGCACAACACGCGCATGGTTCAAATCGGCCCGGACGACATGATGTATATCTCGGTTGGCTCTACATGCAATGAATGCGCGGAGCCGAATCAGGAAAACGCGACGGTCCTGCGCGCTTCGCTCGATGGTAAACAGAGATCGATTTTTGCGTCCGGTTTACGCGACACCATCGGGTGGGGATGGCAGCCGCAAACGGGTGAGCTTTGGGGAATGGATCATGGGATCGATTGGCTAGGCGACAACAACCAACCTGAAGAGTTGAATCACATCGAGAAAGGAAAACGGTATGGATGGCCTTACGTGTATGCCGACGGCAAAGCGAATCCGCACATCGACCCTCCCGGTGGTGTGCAGAAATCCGAGTGGGCCAAAGCCAGCACACCGATGGTTCTGGGTTACACGGCGCATGCCGCTCCGATGCAGTTGTCTTTCTACAACGCGAACCAGTTTCCGGCGGATTACCGAGGCGACGCTTTTATCTCAATGCGTGGCTCCTGGAACCGTAAGCCCGCGTCCGGTTATGAAGTACTTCGCATTCATTTCGAAAATGGCCAGGCGGCTTCAATCACACCGTTTGTAACCGGATTCGTGACCGCTCAGGGCGAGTACGGACGATTATGCGGAAACGCCGTCGCGAAGGATGGATCGCTGTTGTTTTCCGACGATCGGAATGGCGTGATCTATCGGGTCAGCTATCCAGGGGGCGCACAAAGTGTCTCCGCAGTGAGTGCTCCGGCGCAACCGATGCTGACCGAAAATAAGGTTGGCGTAAAGACAGCGCTCGCGATTCAGCAGTTGAAAGCTGAAGGCAAGCTTACGGTTTCTTCTACCGCTTTTGCGAACGGATCCCCGATTCCGCCTCAATACTCTTCTTACGATCAGAACGCCAGCCCCGCGCTTCGTTGGACCGCCGGACCTTCCGGGACACAAAGTTATGCGCTCTTGACGGAAGATCCGGATGCGAAGACTACGCCGCTTCCCGTAGTTCATTGGGTTGGGTGGAACATTCCAGCAAACCTCCTGAATCTGCGTGAAGGACTTGAACCGCTGGATCGGCTCGACGATCCCGACGGCCTGTGCCAAGGGCCGACGAGTTCCGGCCTGGTCGGCTATAAAGGTCCGCGTCCCCCGGCCGGCGACCCGCAACATCACTATCACATCCAGATTTTCGCAGTCGACTCGAAACTGGATCTAAAACCAGGATCGACTCGCGACGACCTGTTAGCCGCCCTACAAGGGCACGTTTTGGCTAGTGGCGAGTTGATCGGTCTTTTCGCCCGGCCCGACCGACCGGCTAAACCGTAATTAGCCTTTTGGCTTATCTTTCTCGGAGCGCTTTTCGTCTTTGGGCTTTTCGTCTTTAGGCTTTTCTTCCTTTGGCCTATTCTCGTTGGGACGTTCGGGCTGAGATCTCTGCTCTCTTCGTTCTTCTCGCTGAGGACGCTCCGCATTCCGATTTTGGGCGGGCGGTTGCGCTTCGGGTGTCCGAGATGGAGCCGGAGTGTCCGTCCGCGGTTGCGGTTGAGAATTTCGCCCGAAACCCCGGTTTTCATTCGGCGCCTCTGTACGCGGCGTAGCGGGAGGTTGGTTCTGACGCTCAACCGTCCCGTTTTGCTGTTGCTGTTGGGAGTTGCGTCCGAAGCCACGATTTTCTACAGGTGTGTCGGTACGCGGCGTTGCGGCGGGCGGACGACCTTGAAAGCGATCGTCCGGTCTGGACGATCTCACATCGGGTGTTGTTGGGT
>CAXSIG010000599.1:0-888 GCA_964237255.1 uncultured Bryobacteraceae bacterium | reverse complement strand
AGGCTCATTGCGAACGCTGCCGTCCCGGCCCCGAAGATCGCGCAGTTGATCGGGCGCCAGAGGGCGACCGCCGTTCTGCTCTAACGCTTGCTGGCGCGCAGCAAACGAAACCGGCGCTTGCGGTGGGGGATTGCGAACAAAGACTTCCCGATTCGCAAATGTATCGTGAGGTCTGGCGATATTGCCCGCCGTGCGCCCGAAAAAGCTCTCGCGTTGAGGAGCGACACCGGGCGTAAAACCAGTTACGGGAGCGGATCGAAACTGCTGAGGATCGATTCTGGTAGACCGCTGAACTTGGCGGGCGGTAACAAAGTCGTTCCGCGAAATCACGGTAACCGCGCCCGGCGCGTCTCGATTAATGTAGACGTTTGTTACGTTCACTTCCGTGACGTTCACGCGCCGCACATAGCCGGGCGAAACGTGATAAACGGGAGTGTAAACTTCGCGCGGGCCAAGCGGAAACCAGCCGACTCCGCCACCGCCGCCAACATTGATACTTACCGAGAAATTCGGTCCGCCGACGAACGCCACAAGCGCGGGCGCGTAAACGGGTCGACGCACCACGGTGGGACCGGGTGTCCATCCCCAGCCGCCGCGAATGTAAGCCCAGCGGCCATAGTGAAAGGGAGCGAAGCCCCAGGGTGCATCGTCAACCCACGTCCAACCCCACGGTTCGCGCCAAACCCAGCGGCCATCGTGATAGGGCGCCCAACCAGCGGCAACCCGAGGTCGCCAAATCGGTCCATATTCGCTTTCCGGTTCCCAGGAGCCGTACCGCCCCAAATCCTGATAGCCGACCATGTTTTCTGAAACATACTGAGGCGGGCCATCCGACGAGATTTCACGATCGCGATCGTCGGAGAAACGGTCGAATTCATCTAGCGGATT
>CAXSIG010000598.1:0-3919 GCA_964237255.1 uncultured Bryobacteraceae bacterium | reverse complement strand
GGCTCTGTTGCATTACGGAACAAAAGTATTCTTCAGGAGGCAAGTACAGCCTGCCAAATGGAACTGAAGGTACAGCCGAAGTGAGCCGGAACGCGGAACTGCCCTTTTATAATCTTCTGCATTAGCTCAACGCCCATGAGAACGCGGCGCGCGTTGTAAAAGCTCTTGAAGCCCAACATGGGAGCAGTCCTGAATTTGATTCGGCGGTGGTCCTGTTCCACCATATTGTTCAAATATTTACAGCTGCGAATCTTGACAGGGTTCGCCCATCGGAAGTTAAACTCGTTGCGCATTCCCATCCGGCGTAGGGCCGCGTGACTTGGCTCGAAGCCGTCCAGCGTAATGGAGCGCGGCTCGCCATGGTGTTTCAGCGCTTTGCGAAAGAAGGCCTTAGCTGCCGTGATATCGCGTGTTCGGCTCAGATACGATTCGACCGTTTTGCCCTTCCCGTCGACGGCACGGTACAGATACATCCAACTGCCGCGCACCTTCACATAGGTCTCGTCGGCGCGCCAGGATCCTCCTACAGATCTTTCGAACCGACCCCAACGCCGTGCGAACTCCTCAGCATATTGGACCACCCAACGGAGGATGGTGCTCGGAGCGACGAACACGCCCAACTCCCATGCGATCTCAGCTACGTTTCGATAGCTCAGCTTAAACCGGAGATACCACCGAACACACAGTGTAACTACCTCGTCGGCAAACCGCCGACGGCTAAACAAGGGATTGCGAGGAGTACATCGGCGAGGCATTATCCATTGTCCCTGCCGATCTTATTCCGTAATGCAACAGAGCCCAGAAAGCGATCTACGAACGCGCTCGAGCACAGGCTGGCCGGGCACCATGTCCTTCTGTTGTCATCATGGATAGTCAATCGGTAAAGACGACCGAGCGCGGAGGGGTCAAAGGCTTCGACGGCCATAAGTGCGTGAAGGGCCGCAAACGCTACATTCTGGTTGATACGCTGGGCATTCCGATCGCATGCCGGGTTGAACCGGCCAACATGTCTGATCAGCGTGGAGCAGACCGCTTACTCGGTGGCTTGGGACCAATGTTTCCGGGCATTCGCACCATCATGGCCGACGCCGGACACCAGAGTCGTAAGTTGGCCCGCCAGCTCCTGCAGCAAGACGGTTGGAAGCTCGTGATTGTGAAGCGTGGGCAACGCGCTTTCAAGGTCACCGGCCTGACTTGGATCGTGGAACGCAGCTTCGCCTGGCTCGGCCGGAATCGCCGGATGAGCAAGGATTACGAGTACATGGTGCAAACCTCAGAAGCCATGATCGACCTCGCCACTATCCGCCTCATGCTTAATCGCCTTACCTGCTCCTAATGCTTCTCAAACACCGTCTTAGTGTCGGAGCTCTCCGTCAGCGAATGAAACTTGATGCCGCGAGGGTGGAGATCGTCGAGCATGATTACGATGTCGTGCAAGGAGCGGCCCAGGCGGTCGAGCTTCCAGACGATAACCGTGTCGCCCTCGTCAAGTCCTTCGGGCAGCGAAGCAGGGCATAGCGCTTTGTTGTAGTGCCGGATAATCCATGATCCTTATAAATCTTTTCGGCCCCGGTTCGCTCAAGCGCCGCGACCTGCACGTCCGGGTCTTGGTCATCGGTTAAGACGCGGACATAGCCGATTTTCATGCTGCAATTATGTCCGAGGTTTATGCACTCCGCAAGAGCCGAAAGCATTGGGCGGCAGGGAAGGATCATAAACCTACCTTTGTGTTCTCGCATTGCGTTCCAGGTACAAACCGTTTATTTCAGGGAATAGTTAAATTCGCTGGATCACAGCTCTTTTGCATATTGTTATGTTTAATACCTCTTTATGCTATAGTCCTTTGAGACCACTTGGTCTAAAGGAGTTTCGCCGAATGAAAACTCTTGTTTTAGCGCTCATCATGGCTTCCAGCGCTTCGTTATTCTCCACCGCAGCAGCAGGCGCGGCTGGTTACTGGGTTCCTAACGGTTCGCGACCGCTGAATCCGTTTACCGCGGGAACGATCTGTTATTACAGATGGTCGTCAAATCTGTCTAAGACGATGACACTGACCATAGGTCGTTATAACTCTTGCCCAGTAAACCCCTAACTGGTTTAACGTCGTTAAATCCGGCGATGGTTGCCGCGCCCCGGGCGGTATCAGGTTGATGATCGTTTAATTGAGGACCGCCCCGTTCTTCCCTCCGGGATAGACCATAGCGGGCATCATCAGAAATGGCGATAGGATATCCCATGGGGACAAAAAGGTTCCTTTGTGTCCCCTTCCTGCGCAATTGCGTGCGCCGTTGCCGAGCACTGAAGTGCAACGGGAGCAGCGACAGTCCGCTGATAATCTGACATAGTGGCCCGTCATCAGAACCGCATAATCCGCGCCGCATGTCCTCCGCCGCAGAAGGTGGATTAGGCGAGTGAAGCATCTGCCGCAACAGGATTCTGGTATTGCCTTTTCGCAATCCCAACTTGCTGATCGTCGACGATCAGCACAGATCGTGTGCAGCGTTCACAATTGCCGCTGTGCGTACCGATAGTCGTGCGTTCACTTCCCATGTGGCACCTCGTCATCTCGCCAAATTATGATCTGTGATCGTCTCTAGTGAATATGTCTCCAAGTCCCCGAATTCTCCGTCTACTTGCTCCTTTGTTCGCGGCAGTTTTGGAAATCATTTTGGTGGATCGTCCGGCTGCCGCGCAAACTACTCCACAAATAATCTCAGTGACGAATTCCGCAGGAAACGTTTTGGCTGAGCTACCAAGTTCCGGCATAGCTCAGGGATCGCTGTTCGCGGTCAAAGGAACCGGTTTAGGACCGGCCAGCCTTGCCATCGCATCCAACTTCCCTCTGACGGCCTCGATTGCAAGCACTTCAATGAAAATCACCGTGGGAGGCGTGACTCGCGATGCAATCATGTATTACTCGAGCGCAACGCAGATCGCGGCGATCCTTCCTTCTTCGGTACCCATGGGGCAAGGGACTTTAACAGTAGCCTATCAGGGTGTTACAAGCGCAGCATTCCCGATTACCGTAGTCAAGACTACCATCGGGGTGTTCACGCTCAATACTTCCGGGGGCGGTGATGCGATCGCAACTCTGGGAAGTGGATTCGTAACGCCGCTCAACTCGGCTAATCCTGGCGACACTGTCGCATTTTGGGGTACGGGGCTCGGACCGATAAGCACCAACGAAGCACAGCCGGCGCAGCAGGCTGACATGACGGACATACCGGTGCAGGCCTGGGTCGGCGGGAAGCCGGCACCGGTAGTATTCCGCGGGCGCAATAGCTGTTGTTCGGCTATCGATAACATTTACGTGACCATTCCGGCTGGTGTTGCGGGGTGTGTGACTCCCGTTGTGTTCCAGACTGGCGACTATGTAAGTAATACGACGACGATTCCCGTCGCATCGACTGGGCGGACTTGCACGCCGAATTTGCCCGGCCTTACCGCAAGTGACATACAGCGGCTGTTCTCGAAGACTACCTTTGCACTGGGTGCCATCGGACTCGCCCGTGGCAATCCGATAGCTGTACCCACATTTGTGGACGGAGGCTCGGGATTGTTCGTCCGCACTACCCCGCTCTCACAAGGATGGGGAGCGACAAGTTGGGATTTAATTGCTCCGGGATCATGCGTTGTTAATTCCGGAGGAGCCTACAGCGGGGCGTTCCTCACATTTCAATTCTTGAACGCCGGAGGCGCGCTGACTGTGAGCGGTGCTGGAGGGCAGCGGACGGTCCCGCTCCTGCCGTTTCCGCTGATTCAAACCTTCACAGCGGCGCAATATGCCGGTGCTCTCGACTTTACCGGCTTATTTCTGCGGACAGGGGCGTTTACCATCGCCGGCCCGGGGACCAGTGATGTTGGACCGTTTATTGCGACGGGGAATTTTCCCGATCCTCTCCTGCAATGGAGCAATGCG
>CAXSIG010000597.1:0-3924 GCA_964237255.1 uncultured Bryobacteraceae bacterium | reverse complement strand
GCGTCCACGGTCACGTGCGGCAGGATGCTGCGGCCCTGCGCGCCTTCCATCGCCCTGATTTCACGGACCACATCGGATAACCCGATGCGGCCGGCGCGATCCATGGCGCGAGCGCATTCCTGAAGCAGATCGGGGTTGCCAAGTTCCGGCGGCAGCACGGCTTTCCGCATCGCCAAGGTAAACGCAATCTCTGCCATGGTCATGTGAGAAGCCCTGCGCACCGTCTCATCCTGCACCGCGGCCACCAGCGTCACCGCCTGCTGCGCTCGCGTCCAAGCCATTCCCGGTTTGACGCTGAGATATTGCCGGGCATCGGCCTCGCAACGCTGAATCCGCTCTTCCGGATCCAACTGGTCCTCATCCAGGGAGCGAAGGACGCCGGATGGAACGGACGGGGCAAGCTTTCCCTCATTCGTTCCGTAATTTAGAAAGTGGAGGCTTCCATCCACGCGCTGGCGAGTGGGATCCACGTCGATCCAATAGAGCCGCTCTGTCGGACGGCTGAGCACCACGCGCAATTCGTCGATCGCAAGCCGTCGTCCAAGCGATTCGATATCGTCCGTTTTGCTCCATCGCCGCGCGTTTTCGCCGACCTGTTCCAGCTTCTTGCCCGCCCCGAAGACAGCGACTGATTGGAAATCCAGCCCTTTCGCCTCAGCGGCCGTTAACACATTTTGCCGGACAGATTCGGGGATGTATGCGGGAAGTTGTCCGGGCGAACCCGGTTCCATGTTAATCATTACCAGTCCTTCGCGCCCGGCCAGCACCTCGCATAATTCGCGAAGGTCCGGGCCAGGTGTTGCCGTGCAATAAACGATCTGGTCTGCCGCATCTTCTTCAATTTCTGCCGTGCCTACGCCGCTAGGCCGGTCTTGCTTTGCAAGATTGGAGTACAACTCCCATACACGATTCACTAGCTCTGCGATGCGACGCGGGCTTCGCAAATTCTGCGTCAGCTTGTGTTCCACGGGAACGCCCACATGCGCATGCAATAGGTCGTTGAGCCATGCCCACTCAAAATCCGTGGGGCGAACAGTCTGGGCTTCATCGCCCGCAATCAACAGAGACGCTGCATGCGTCAGGCTTTTGTTCCCAGACGGATTGCCTGCGGATTTTGCCAATTGGATCAGCGCGTAAGCCTCAATCGGCGTAAGGTCCTGGACTTCATCGATAGCCAGTAGATCGAACTTCAGGTCCGTCCCGTTCCGCACCTTGTCGGCGGCGGTCCAGGCCAAGTAAAGTTCGGGGAACAAGTCCTTCTCGAAATCGGGACGATTGCGCGCCATCCACTGCACGGTTTCGGCCGCCGAAGCCGCTGCCTGCTTCCCAATGAACCGCTCGCGACGCTCGATGTATTTCTCGGCAGTTAAACGAGGGCCGGACGCTTTACTGAATCGTCCCGATTTCTCCGGCAGCGCCTCCCCGATCATGTGCGCGTGAACCTCTTCGTACAAGCTGCCCCGATGGTTCGTCCACGCGCCCAGCTTGGTGTTGACCCCAAGAGCGCGGATAAACCGGGCGCGGCGTTCGGTCTCAGGTTCAATTTCCATGTCGGAACCGGCCAACTCCCGCATGAGCGCTGGCACCGTCACCACGCGAAACTTGCGATACGCGGGGCAGTATCGGTCGAAGTAGTCTTGAGCCAACGCGGCAAGATCGCGCGAGTAAGTTACGTATAAAACAGACTCGGCAGCCGCCGTATCCACGGCGTGCCAAAGTGCGGTGGTCTTGCCGGAACCGGGATGTCCTTTCAGAATCGATACCGGACTGCGCTGCTTCGCGAACTTCGCCTGCGCGGGTGTCCATGGCGAGGGACCATACTCTTCTTTGCGCAGGTCTTCAACGGAAACGGGAAGATAAAACTCGCCCAGGTTCTGCGGCGCTAGTTCGTCGTGATTGTCGTGATGACGAATCTCACGGAGAAAAATCGATCCTTCCGGAGCTTCCTCGAAGCCGGGCACGTTCTTCAGTGGAGGCGCGCCCCGAGGCGCCCACCAGGCGTAAAAATGGGAGCCGCTGCCACCTCCTAGCCGGGACCGCCGCCAGCCGCGGTTCGCCCCCACAGTCGCCTTGTAGTGCTGCTTGCGTGGATCCACGGCTAGGCGCTGAAGCAATAGAGCCGCCCGCTTGGCGGCGGGATGTTCCTGCAGCTTTTCGAGAAAATCCTGATGGCAGTACAGCGCATGCGCCGGCTTTCGAGTTTCGAGATTTCCGGTAATAACACGAGGCTGGTCAGCCATTCAAACTAGAATTATCGCGCCGTTGGAATCAGAAATGCTCGATATGGCTCTGAGGAGCCTATGAAACTACTGAAATCTCTCGGCTTTACTGCAATCGCTGCTGCAGTGTTGGCAATTCCCGTTACGCAGCATGCCGCCGCGCAGGTCTCTATTAATATCGGAACCGCACCTTCCTGTCCTTACGGCTATTACGAAGCTCCGCCGTACCGGTGCGCTCCCGATGGCTACTATGGCCCGGAGTGGTTCTCAAGCGGTGTATTCGTCGGCTCGGGACCTTGGTACCATGGCCCGGAACATTTCTATGGTCACGTAGACCATCACTATGATTATCGGCACGGCTACAAAGGCCATTTTCCGGAACACAACGAACATGTCGCCGAGCATCGTGCGGAGTTTCATGGCAATGCCATGCATGACGTCCATGGGCACGAAGCGCCGCGCGGCCACAAGTAATAGCTAGGTTCTACCACCTGCCATAGGAAGCGCCGCAGGAACATCATCCCGATATTTTTCGCGGCTCTTCCATGCGCCCATCAGATAATCGCGATTCATCACGGCAATCACCTCAATCTTGATTTCTTTCGGGCACACGGCTTCGCACTCGCCGATGTTCGTGCAATTCCCGAACTTCTCAACATTCCCCTGCTCCACCATCTTCGTCGCGCGGTGCTGACGCTCCGCCTGGCCTTGCGGTAGCAATGCGAGATGCGTGATCTTCGCACCGGTGAACAATGCCGCGGAGGCATTCGGACAGGCAGCTACGCAAGCCCCGCAGCCGATGCAAGCGGCTGCATCCATGGCACGATCGGAGCGATCCTTCGGTACAGGGATCGCATTGCCGTCGGGAGCGCTCCCGGTCGGCGTCGAGATATAACCGCCGGCCGATATAATCCGGTCGAAAGCGCGGCGGTCCACCGCCAAATCCTTCAGAACAGGAAACGCCAATGCCCGGAACGGTTCCAGGTATAGCGTCTCGCCGTCCTTGTAATGCCGCATGTGAAGCTGGCAAACCGCCGTTCCTTTCGAAGGCCCGTGCGCCACGCCGTTGATCATGAATCCGCATGACCCGCAAATTCCTTCGCGGCAATCGTGCTCAAAGGAGATGGGCTCGTCTCCTTTCAAAATCAACTCTTCGTTCAACACGTCGAGCATTTCCAGGAACGACATGTCCGGGCTGACATCTTTCGCTTCGTAGCGGGCCATCTTGCCCTTTTCTTTGGCGCGCGTTTGCCGCCACACATGCAAGGTGAGGTTCATTATTTGTAGCTCCGTTGCGAAGGGTGAACGCGATCGAAATGCAGCGGCTCTTTCACTAGCTCCGGGTCCTGTCCGGCGCCGCCGTATTGCCATGCCGCGACGTACGAATACTCGTCGTCATTGCGCAGCGCTTCGTTCTCGGACGTCTGGTACTCCTCGCGAAAATGTCCGCCACAGCTTTCGTTACGGTTCAGCGCATCGATGCACATCAGTTCCGCCAGTTCAAAGTAATCGGCCACGCGTCCTGCCGCTTCGATAGACGGATTCAAGTCGTCCGCTTCTCCGGCAACTTTTACGCTTCGCCAAAACTCCTCGCGCAAGGCCCGAATTCTTCCGATCGCCTTCTGTAAACCTTCCGCGTTGCGCGACATACCGCACTCATCCCACACGATCTTGCCGAGTTCCTTGTGAAACGACGCCGTCGTGC
>CAXSIG010000596.1:0-3926 GCA_964237255.1 uncultured Bryobacteraceae bacterium | reverse complement strand
TGGAGCCGAGCAGGATGGCGAGCGCCATGTCCGTCATCCAGTAAACGATGGCGGCGGTAATCAGGGCCTTCCAGCTAAAGAAGAAGAAGGCGGCAATCGCTCCAATATGGAGCAGGACAATAATGACAGACGTCAACCAATTCAGGGCGTCTTTGCGGGGCAGGACCGTGACGGAAGCACTCACGTTTTTATGCTCTCAATGGAGAACACTGCCGCGTGTAAGAGTTGTGTAATTTCGACTGATCTAGAGAATTAGGGTACTCCCTTGGGATGGTTGGACTGATATGCGGTCGTGCTCCAGCCGAACATCCTGGATTTTGGTCCAGCCTTCCGGAACTGAGGTGAAAAACAGGTAGAAAACGCTTCCGATGCGTGACTTGGCGGGTAGCCATCGATAGGTCGGCGCGCCGAACAATGAGTTCTCCGTCACGACTTGTCGGCGGGGAACGTCGAACGGTTGCGTCGAGAGTTCCAGGCCTCGCGCCAGCTTGCCGTTCGGGGGGTAATATTCCCACGTTTGGATCCACGGGAAATCCTGACGGCGGAATACGTAGCCCAGTAATTGGTGGGTGCGCGTGTTGAGAACCGTCACCCATTCCCATTCGCGCGAGGGGTCCATCAGGGATGTTGTGTGGTCCCCGGAGTTCGGCGGTTCGGGAGTCAGCCGCATGTTGGCCTGACCCCCGTTGAGCATTGGGGCTTGGGGCCAGGTGAACTCCGCGCCGGAAATCAGGCGATGCGGTAATGCTCCGCTTCCATTCTCATAGGGTCGGGTCTTGGCGCGCGTAACCGACATATCGACGACGGTGGCGCCGGGCTGAAGAAACGGCGCGCCAACGGTGGCGTGTTCCGCCCACTGAACGGGTCGATCAAAGCTGAGGTCGTTATCAAGTGCGGTTTCCACTTGCAGGACCGGACGATCCGGCAAGAGCCGCAGCGTTCGGCTGACCTTTTCCATCGCGAGCGGAAGCGGCGCGCTCATCTCGATAAAGCCGCCTGGATCGGCCTGGACTTTGAACTTCTGGTGGTACGCTTCGCCGTGCGTTGGAAAGCCCGCGGCCTTTTCCTGTTCGGACACACCGCCAAAACCATCGACGCACAGAAAATGTCCCATGCTGGGTCCGAACGCGGGTTGCTCTCCCGCTTCGCGGGCCATGCGGATGGGTTCCCAAAGCGGATTCCGATGCTGCGAATCGTTCGGTATGGTGACGCTTGCAATGGCACCGCCTTGTTCCAGAACGGTAACGCTGAGTTTGCCGTTCTCCATTTGGTAGGCCGGCATGCCTTCGAACTTCGTCCGAGACTGCGCGCTCAATAAACAGGCGCAAATCGGGAGGAGGAATGGCAGTCGCATTCCCGTAGTCTATCCGTACAATAGAGCGATGTCCGAGCCCGCGATCCTGGTCCGTAATCTCACGAAGGTTTATCAAGGCCGCGCGGCGGTCGATGGATTGAGCTTGGAAGTCCCGCGCGGTAGCTTCTTCGGCTTTCTGGGGCCTAACGGGGCGGGGAAGAGTACGACGATCCGGATGCTGACCGGATTGATCCCGGCAACGTCGGGCGAGATTGAGTTGCTTGGTCTGCCAATGCCTGGCGCGGAGATGGAAATCAAGAAAAGGATCGGGCTGGTGCCGGACGAGTCTCTGCTTTTCGACCGGCTTACCGGCAGCGAATACCTGGAGTTCGTGGGACGCATGTACGGTTTGGCCAAGCCGCTGGCAGCGGAGCGATCGCGCGAACTGCTGGCGCTTTTCGAATTGTCAGAACCGCGGAAAATTATTTCGGATTATTCGAAAGGCATGAGGAAGCGCGTGGCTATGGCCGCTTCGTTGATTCATCGGCCGGAGTTGTTTTTGATGGATGAACCTTTTGAGGGCGTGGATGCGGTAGGCGCGCGCTTGATGAAGGATATTCTTCTGGACCAGGTCAGGCATGGGGCGACCATTTTTCTGACGTCTCACGTGCTGGAAGTTGTGGAGCGGCTTTGCGATCACGTCGCCATCATTAAGAGCGGCAAGATCGCGCGCATGGGATCGATGGCGGAGCTTCGGGAAGGTAATGAGACGCTGGAAGAGGTGTTCGTTCGCGAAGTGGGCGCGGAGAAATCTTTCGAGCGTTTGGATTGGCTGTAGGAGCACGAAGCGAGGCTTTGCCCCGCTAAAATTGGTAGGAGATCATGGCCCCGATCACTGTACAGGAAATCGAACGCGCCGTTGACGCGTTTGCTCCGCAGGATCTGGCCGAACTGTATGCATGGCTCGACCAGCGACGTCCGCGTGACTTTTAGGCGATTCGGCGCACTGGCGCTGGTCTTCGCATCGAGAACTGGCGCAACCCATAGCTCGCTGAGTTGCCCAGGATTACTTGAGCTCGCGAATTCGGATCGTCCGGAACCAGGCGTCGTCGCCGTGGTTTTGTAGCGAGATCGGGCAATCCTTTACCGGCTGATCGGCCAGCAATCGAATCATTTGGGGCGCCGGAGCCCAGCGCTTTTCGATGCCTCCCAACGCTTCGGGCGAAGTCAAGCTGCCATCGACGACCTTAACGCCATTTAGCCAATGCTCGACGTGATTGCCCCGCAGAACGATGCGCGATTCGTTCCACTCGCCAACCGGCTTCGTGGCGTCTTTAGCCGGTGTGATCATGTCGTAGAGCGCGCCTGCCGTGTGTTTCGGATTGCTGAGCGCGTCGGAGTTCGTCTGGTTATCCGTCATTTGATACTCAAACCCGACCACGTAATCCTGCCCTTTGGCGGGACGATTCGCCAGCGGCTGCTCCAAGCTGCGCGCCACGCTTTTCTCGAACTTTTCGCCGGCCATGCGGTCCAACACGAAAAAGTGCTTCTGGATGCGATACTTCAAACCGCTGTTGCCCTGCGCGGAGATTTTCCATTCCCAGCGCAATTCGAAATCGCGAAAAGTGCGCGTGGTGAACAGGTCTTCGGTGATTTTCGGATGCGCAACGGACCGTAGCGCGCCGTCTTCAATCGCCCAAGCCGTTCACGGCGGATGCTTCTGCGTCGTATCCACATAGCCCGCCATGGTCTTGCCGTTGAAAAGCAGAATCCAACCATCACGCTGCTCATCCGCGGATAACGTATTTACCGCGGCCAAGCAGACCTGCGCGCCCGCCAGGGCTAACATCAGAACCGACCTTGTCATTCCCAGAAAGCTTATCACTTGATATTCAACGTTACCGGCTCGCTCGCTACGCCGCCAACGGTGACGACCACCGGCTGCGGACCGGATGCCAAGCCCGCCGGCACCGTAAAGTTGATTTGCGTAACCCCGGCCAGCCCGGATGGGATGCCTGCGAACGCTACTGCCGCGGGTACGCCGCCCACGGTCAAGGTCAGTGTTTGCCTGGGCTTGGGCAGTTGGGCGGCGGCCGTTGTAGCGGCGGGAGTTGCCCCCGTTGCCAAGGTGGGAGTGACATCGCCCTCTCCCGTGATGAACGCGAGCAGTATCTGCCCTGGCGAGCCTGTATTGCTGGGCACCAATGCGCGGGTTCCATCGGCAAAGATTCCCGGCGCCGCTATGCCCACAGGAAACGGAAAGGCGGCGGTTTGCCCGTTGTACGTGATTCCCAAAACTGCGGTCCCTGCGCCTGTTTCGTACGGCACCTGCACATTTAACTGGCCGGTCGAGGAAAAGTACAGTGGGGCTGTGACACCGTTCACCGTGGCCGATACACCAGATAAAGTCAGAGGCAACGGAATCCTGGGGGCGGATTGTGTTCCCAGCGCTAATTGGCTTCCGAATACGCTCATGATGGCGCCCGGCGCAAGCGTCGTGCCGAAGGAAGCGGCGTTCGCGACTCCGGCAATCGTGAGGCCGCCGGATCCACCGACAGCCAACGTGATCGGGACGTCGATTACTTGAGGGAGCGCGTTCTGTGCCTGGATTCGGAGGACGGCTGAGTAGACG
>CAXSIG010000595.1:0-3929 GCA_964237255.1 uncultured Bryobacteraceae bacterium | reverse complement strand
TCGCCCACCCGCTCGCGCCGTGCCGCGTCTGCCCCGCAAGAAGAAGGCGTCCGAGTTTCATCCGTCCGGACGGACCCTACCGGTAGAGAGTCTGCGCGGCATCTCGGTCATCATGCCGACGTTCAACCGCGCTGAGCAGCTTGAGCAAACGTTGCTACAGTCCTTCGGGTCTACGGACGGCTGCGATGTCGAGTTCATCGTCGTCGACGATGGATCGCAGGATGATACGCCGCAGCGCCTCGCGCGCTTGTCCGCGGAACACCCCCGGCTCCGTTACCTGAGCATCGATAACGGAGGGCAAGGCCGCGCGCGTAATATCGGCATGGACCTGGCGAATCACGAAATCGTGCTGTTTCAGGGGGACGACATTCGCCCCGCGCATTCCGGTTTTTATCGATTGCATCTGGAAGCGCACAAACGCGTGCCGTTTGTGGGCGCGGCGGTATTGGGGAAAATCGTATGGCCGGACTCGTCCGATTTCGACGTCACGTTCACCATGCGCCACATTCAGGGCGTCGGTCAGCAGCAGTTCGGCTTTTACCAGGTTGTGCCTTACACGTGGCTGGACTTTCGCTTCTTCTACACGTCTAACGTTTCGCTAAAGAAACGAATTGTGCGGAACTGGCGAGACGAAGGGTTTCACCCTCATTTTCGTGAGTACGGATGGGAAGACGCGGAGTTGGCATACCGGTTTTCAGAGAATAATCCCGGCGGCTTCGGGACGCTCTATGTTCCGGCGCCAGTCGCAACTCATCACCATCGCTACACCGTGCGACCTTTCATCGAACGGCAACTCTCCACCGGTCGCGCAGCCCAGGTGTTCCGACGCATGCATCCGAACTTAAGCCGCAAGATAGGGTTGGACGAAATCAATGCCGTATTGGCCCTGCCGACCACAGAAAGCGACCACCATAGTCCCCGTGCCGAATTGCTCTCCATTATTGAGGGGCTGAAGGCATATCCGTGCGTTTTGGAAGCGGACGGCACATTGGGGCAGGAGCAATGGCATGACGATTTACTACGTGCCGTTTTCACGCTTACTTATTACCAGGGCTACATCCAGGCGAATGAGAATCCGCTTGCGAACTATGACGCGGCATACCGGTTTCTGATCCAGCGCTTCCAATCCGATCTTCACCAGGCATTAGTGTTCGGCATGTTCGGGCGTGCGCCTCCCGTTTCGATTCTTCCACCATGGGAAGGACCGCGCCAGTGAGATCGCCGTGATCAGCCACATGCCGGCGCACAATGCCTGAAGCACTGTCGACTCTCGCCCGCCATCGAACGTGAGCCGCACCGAGCAGTTACCGTGACAATGTGGATCGAGGAGTAAGAATCCAAGCGCGTCCTGGCCTACGGGAATGGACTTACCCGAGTCGTCCGAGGCTCGCCAACCGGAATGAAACGGTATCTGGACGGAAAGCAAATCGCCGGCGCGAGGCGAGCCTGCTATAGCGGCATGCATCGTATCCCGCCATGCAAATGACGCTTGAGGACGTGACGCATCGGCAACGGCCTGCACATAGGACAGAAGTGGAGCGACTTCCACGCCATTGATGGGCATTGACGCGACCGATTCGCTCCGCGCGATCCAGTGAGCGAGCGATCCCGACATTCCGGGTACTTCGAAAATAGCGTCGTCGCCATCCTGCCATCTCTTCGGGAGCAAGCCATCGAACTTGTGTGGATGATGGATGACGTGATACGTCTCCGAGCTTTGCGGCCCGCTGACCGCGATGAACTTGACGCCTAGTGTTTTCAGCCAAATGATCGAGATCTCTCCCGCGCGCTGTCCCGCGCCATCATCGCTGCCGATGATGTAGTTGGCGAGCCGCGGAGTCTGGAAAAGGTAGTTCTGGTCGCAGCATCCGCCGATCTGTGGCGTCGATGTGAGGGCCGCAAACCAAAAGCCTACGGAACCGGGGACCATCACACGAGCGCCGCCGGCATTGTGGTCCATCCACTTCGCGATCTTGCCTTCGCTGCGATCCTCGACGATTTCCCGCTTGACGATCTTGCGCGCATACAGCCGGTACTCGCCAAACTGCCAACCGGCTGCGGCGGTAACAACGACGACGGCGAGGACGGCAGACCATCGATTGCGGATTGGGACAGCGGTGACCGGAATAGCGATCAACATGGCAATGGCCATCTCCATCGCGAGATGGAAACGCGTTGGTTGGGCCAGCACGGAAATGTGCCACCACGGTTTGCTCATAACGATCGTGATCGTAATCAATGAGAACGCCAAGGCGAAGCGCGTGAACCACCCGGCGCGAAGCTTCGAGAGTCCCCACGACAAACCGGCCAGCGTAAGGATGGCGCACACGATAGCGGCCGCTTTTAGAGGAGTCATTTGACCGGCCTCGTCCATCCATTGCGTGTTACGTGCAGCGAGTGCCTGACCCGAAGGAGGAATCATTGGAGCGATCAAAAGATAGCCCCATAGAGCGGCAATCGCAGGTATTGCAATACGACTCACCCAGTCGTTCCGGCTCCCCGCGAGACAGTAGGCTAGCACGGCCATCGCGAGCACGAGGGCTGCGGGAACGTTGACGAGCAACACGGCGATGCTTCCCAGCGCTGCGAGAAAAATGCGCGGAACCGTTCGCCGTTCTCTTGCCCGATCGATGAGAAGGAGAGCCAGCGGGACAAGAGTCAGGCCCGCGACATGCGGCCCATCACCGTAAACGACTGCCGTGTGGAGCCGGCGAGCGTGAAGGATGCCGTCGATATCAGCGGCCACATCGGGCATGAGCCAGGTAGAGGGTGAGCACAGCGAATAGAACAGTGCGGCGAATGCGGCAGTGCTGTACTTCGAAGACAAGCGACGGACCATGTAGAAAAACGTGACCGGCCCCGCTGCGTAAAAAATGCCGAGCGTAAAGTGAAATGACCGTGCCGCACTCAAGTTCGTGATTGCCGAAACCAACGCGACCAAGTAGTGCAGCATCGGCTGATAGGTGTAGCGGAAGGGCATTCCGCAATTCCAGTTGGGCCACCAGCCGGAATCAAACGGATGTTCGCGGATGTGCGCGGCGATTGCGTAAAAGAACGGCTCGATGGAATCCCAGTGCGAGGTGTATTGCGTGTTCAGCAGACGCCACGCGACCGAGAGATTCAGCGCAAACAGAAGTGCCGGTGTCCAGCGGCGCAGGGAGTCCGGGAAACGAGGAGGGCTATGCAATATGACTATGTCTCTGATTGGAGCAAGAGACTAGTGGCGCTCCGTTTGATCCTTGCGAGATCGCGCGGCCCACTTTGTCCACATCTCCTGATCGGACAACGCTTTGATATAAACGCCGCCCACCACGCTCCGCGCTTGGAAGCCGACCTTATCCCCGGTAACCGTGTCATACCAATCCGTCAACGGCACGCGAGTTTTCGTCTCGTTCATCCAGCGATAGAGTGGCTCGACAATCGCGTCGAAGTCATCACGATTTTGGGCCAGCGTCGCGGTCCAGACTGTCCAATCCAACTTGGTGTACTTGGCGCGGTTATCGAGCGGCAAGCCATATTGGTTCTGCTTACTCTTATAGAACGCGATCTCCTCCGCGGCAACGGTCTTCGGAAACAGATTTAATCCAAGCAATTGGTCCCACACGATGTTGTATTTCTGGCTCCATGTGCCCGGCTTATCGAAGGCCAACTTGAAGTGGTCCCCATCTTGGGCCATCGTCACCCACTTGCCAGCCATCTCTCTTGCGGCGTGCCCGTAATCGTTGGAGACGTCTGTGAACCCGAGTTTCCGCCCCAGCTCCGCATAAGCACCTAGCGCCATAATGGCCTTGATCGAAAGGTTCGTATTATGAGCCAGGTGTCCCGCGAAGTCGTCGGTCGATAACTGCTCTTCTGGATCCAGACCTTTTTCCCGCAGATACTTCGCCCAACGCGAGAGCAGCGGCCAGTAGCGGCGCGCGAAGTCGAGT
>CAXSIG010000594.1:0-3934 GCA_964237255.1 uncultured Bryobacteraceae bacterium | reverse complement strand
CGGTTAGCGTAAGATTCCGCTCGGAACGGGTAACGCCATGCGACCAGGCACCATATACAAGTACGAAACAGCTTGCCTGCCATACAATCTTCCGATGCTAAGAAATGCATCTCGGAGGGAGTTTCTCCGACGAACAGTACTTGCCTCGTCCCCTCTGACGTTCGGCGGATGCTCGGTGCAGAATGCGGTAATCCCGCAAGATAGTCACCAACGTTTCTGGGCGGAGCGGTTGACCGGTCTGGAAAGACGTCGCGGGCAACTAATTGACCCTGCAGTTCGGAACCAGCTAACCAATTCGCCCTTGAATCGTCTGATCCGGTATAGAGTTTCTATATCGGATTTCTTTACGATGCCGGAACGATCAGCCGAATTGCTAAGAGGCACGCTTGACCTGTTGATCATGCGCACCCTCAACCTGCGGTCCATGCATGGGTCCGCCATTGCGGACCGCATTGCCCAGGTCACAAACGGAACCTTCCAGGTGAAGCCCGGATCGCTGTTTCCGGCCCTGCACCGTATCGAACAGGAAGGTTGGATCCAAGGCGACTGGGTTACATCTGCCGAGGGACGGCGTGTCCGATCGTATAGCTTGACTCGAAGTGGCCACCGCCGAATGGCCGATGAAAAGAAAAATTGGGCGCGCATCGTTCACGCCATGGACCAAGTTCTCGACTCTGCTTAGCGCAGGAAGGAGATTCGGAATGCGACTGACAGGCAAAATCAAGCGGCTATTCGCCAACGTCATAGGCCGGGACGGCCTCGAAACGACTCTCGATGAAGAGTTGCGCGGGTACGTGGACGAGATGACGGAACGCAAGATTCTCCACGGCGTTCCGCCCGCGGAAGCCAGACGCCAGGCTTTGCTTGAGACCGGCGGACTCGATCAGGTGAAGGAACAGGTGCGCGACACGTGGCTAGGATCGGGAATCGAAACAACGATTCGCGAGGTTCAATACGCCGCCCGCACCCTGCGCCGGAGTCCGGGATTCACAATCACAGCGCTTCTCTCGCTGACACTCGGCATCGGGGCCAACACCGCGATTTTCAGCATCCTACACGCGCTTGTTCTACGCAGCCTGCCGGTCCAGGATCCGCAACGGCTGGTGGTCGTCACTCGAAACGAGACGGTCTCGTCGCCCTACCCGTTGTTCATCGAACTTCGCGATCACAGCCGGACACTCGAAGGAACACTTGCCTTTCGAACGACACCCGTACGCTTCAGCAAGGATGGGGGAATTGAGCGGATCACCGGAGTACTGGTTTCGGGTACGTACTTTGACGTTCTTGGCGTTCGGACATCTGCGGGAACTGCGATCACGAATGACGACGACCGTGTAAGAGGTTCGGGTGGATCGCGCGGACCCGTTGCGGTCCTCAGCCACAGCTTCTGGTTGCGCCGCTTTGGTGGCCAGGCATCCGCGATCGGCACGAGTATTCTTTTGAACGAGCATCGATTCATGGTCGTCGGTGTGGGACCGCCGGGTTTCCAGGGCACCGAAGTTGGCGAGCCTGCGGATGTATTTGCGCCGATGGCGATGGGGGAAGCTCTGATGCCGGGATTGGGGACGGCACTCACAGAGCCGCGCAGTCAATGGCTTCGCATTTTCGGAAGACTGCGATCCGATGCGGAAAGGCCGCAGGCAGAGGCCGAGTTGACGACGCTACTCCGGCGATACAACAAGGAGTATTTCATCGACGGAACCACGAAGCAGGATCGCCGCCGCAGCTTGATAGAGCAGAAGATCGTCTTGATGCCGGGCGCGGCCGGATTGTCCTCGCTCCGTAGCAGTTACTCCAAGCCGCTTTGGGTGCTGATTTCAGTGGTTGCGTTAGTGCTTCTGATTGCTTGTGTCAATGTAGCGAATCTCATGTTGAGCCGTGCCACTGCACGACGCCGGGAGATCGCAATCCGGCTCAGCCTCGGCGCTGCCCGGAGCCAGCTAATCAGGCAGCTACTCACCGAAAGCATGATCCTCGCGATCGCGGGAGCAAGTACCGGTCTGCTGCTGGCGCGGTGGATGCGCGACGGATTGATCCGGTATCTACCACCTGATCGGAATCTCAATGCGCCAATCGACATTCAGGTCTTGTTATTCACGTTGGTCCTTGGTATCGGCGCGGCACTGTTCTTCGGGCTTGTGCCGGCCTTCCAGAGCACGAAAATCGACGTGGCGCCTGCCATAAAAGGCGAAGAGACGATGGCGAAATCGGCTCGGATACTGTTCCGTAAGGGGTTAGTCGTCCTCCAGATGAGTCTCTCATTCCTCATACTGGTCGCCGCCGCATTGTTCCTGCGATCGTTGCACAATCTTCTGACCGTCGACCCCGGATTCGTTCGCGAGAACATCCTGGTTGCATCGGTGGAGCGCAGTCCCGGTCTGGATTCGCGGCTGCTCACGGCAGTGAAGTACTTGCCGGGTGTTGTCTCAGCGGCCCTGGCGGACTCTCCACCCTTAGGTACGAATACGGGCTGGAACATTTATGTCCCCGGCTATACGCCGAAGGCAACCGCATCGCGGATATCACCCTCTGTTGATTTCGTCTCGCCCGGTTACTTTTCCACAATGGGAACTCCCCTTTTAATCGGGCGCGACATTAACGACCATGACATTCTCAACATGCGTGACGTGATGGTCGTCAACGACACGTTCGCCAGATACTACTTCGGCGGCGAGAACCCCATAGGCAAAAGAGTAGGGACGAAAGAGGGCGTGTACCCGTGGGAGATCGTTGGCGTTGTGAAAGATAGCAAGTACAGCGGGCTGAGGGAAGGACCCTCTCGGATGATCTACGTCCCAACCCGACCGGGCCCTTGGGCATCGCGAACCGTTATCCACTTGCGAACGTCCGGCGACGTGTCCGCACTCGCTTCGGCGCTTCGAAAAAAGATTCACGATGTTGACAAAACGGCCGCCGTCTTCGACGTGCACACAATACAAGCGGAGATAGACCGGTCGCTGTTGCAGGACCGTCTTCTAGGGACGATCACCGGTTTGTTCGGTGGGCTGGCGCTCGCTCTAGCGGCCGTCGGGTTGTACGGACTGATGTCCTATGGGGTCGCCCGGCGGACCCGCGAGTTTGGCATTCGTATCGCCGTCGGAGCGAGAACAAAGAGCATCGTTGTCCTTGTTGTTGGCGAGGCGTTGTGGCTGTTAATAGCAGCTACTATGATCGGCCTTGTAGCAGCGTGGGTTCTCGGGAGGTTGGTGAAAGCAATGCTATTCGGGATTGAGCCGGCGGACCCTGCGAGTCTCGTACTGGCAATTCTTGTGCTCGTTGCCGCGGCGCTTTTGGCGGCCTGGATTCCGGCGCGCCGTGCAGCGAAACTCGATCCAATGCGAGCATTACGTTGGGACTGAGTCCTCCGGCACCGTAATCCGGATCAATTTGCCGATGAGTTTCGGTAATTGCGTTAACAGTCCGCCGAGTTTTTGCGTCTTGGACATTTCTTATGAAAACACAACACCTGATGATTGCTTTAACGCTTGCAAACGCATCCATGCTGATTTACTCGATGGCCCGGCCAAGGTATTCGGCATCCGCCCAACAGATTCCGGCCGTAATTCGCGGACGGGCGCTGGAGATTGTGGACGATCACGACCGCGTGCGGGCGGAACTGAAAGTGTTCCCGGCGCAACCGGACTTGAAAATGCCCGACGGTACGAAAGGGTATCCGGAAACGGTGTTGCTGCGATTGATATCGTCGCAAGGCGGCCCGAACGTAAAGCTCAGCACGTTGGAAGATGGCTCCGGGATGGTGCTGGGTGGGGAGAAAGGGTACGTTCAGGTGTTGTCGCGCAAGAACGATCCCTTCATTAAGCTTGTCCAGAAAAGCGGGAAAGAGCAGACCATCGGCGGTGCGACGGGCCGTTAGCGGAAGAGGGAGGTCCATGGGAGGTGACGACTCCGAGAAGCTTATAGCCTGAGGGGAATG
>CAXSIG010000593.1:0-3939 GCA_964237255.1 uncultured Bryobacteraceae bacterium | reverse complement strand
TTGCGAGGGGAGAAGGCTTCATGATTTGTGAACGGGTAAAAGAACAGATTCCGGAGTATCTGGCGGGAATGCTGGAAGAAGGCACTCGCGAACGGGTGTTGGCGCATTTGGATGAGTGCGTCGGGTGCCGAGAGGAAGTGACGCGCCTGGATATCGTCTGGCGGAAGCTCGAGACTCTTCCCGCGCCGGAACCGTCGGTGCGGATGCGGGAGCGTTTTGGTGACGTGTTGGCCGCGTACGAATACGGCCGGCAGGTGAAGCGGCCCCCCGTTGACCTTCGCCGATGGTTTTCGATGCCGCAGTGGGCCGCAGTGTCCGCTGCTGTGGTCCTTACGGTATCGGGCGCAGCTGTCGGGCGGTTTACACAGCCTGCGAAAAGCAACGAATACTCTCAATTGAAAGGCGAAGTGGAGAGCATGCGGCAGCTTGTCACGCTTTCATTGATGCAGCAGGAATCGCCTGGCGCACGATTGCGCGGAGTGAACTACAGCTACAAAATGGAGCGGCCGGATCCGCAGGTGGAGTCCGCGCTCCTCTATGCCGTAAATCACGATGCGAATGTAAATGTACGCTTGTCGGCGATGGATGCATTACAGAGATTCGCGGATTCGGCGCCGGTTAGCCGCGCGTTGATCGAGGCGCTTCCCACCCAGGATTCGCCGCTGGTGCAGATTGGCTTGATCGATCTACTGGCAGGTAGAAACGAGCCCGACGCGATACCCATCTTCCGGAAATTGACGCAAGACCCGCAAGTGGATCCGGCCGTTCGCCAACGCGCGCGGACGGCTTTAAACCAACTAGGAGCCGCATAAAATGTCTCGACCATTAACCGCGTTATTGCTATGTCTACCCGCTTTCGCCGCGCCTCCGGACCGCTGGAAGTTCGATGAACATCAACAAATTGCGAAGGTGCTTAACATAACCGCCTCAGGGTCAAGTGGACCGAAGCTGCTGGTTGATAACATCACCGGGCCCATTCACGTGACCGGCTACGGCGGGTCTGAGGTGAAGATTTCGGCCGACATGCATTTTCGCGCTGAGACTACGGAAGCGATGGCCGAAGCCAAACGCGAGGTAAAGCTGGATATCAACCAACAGGGCAACTTTGCCCGCGCTTATCTGGATGGACCGTTCCGGAGGCATGACGAATACCGGGGTGAGCGCTATTACGGCTACAACGTGGAAGTCGCGTTCGAAATTCAGGTGCCGATGTCTACGGAAGTGATTCTGAAAACCGTGAACGGCGGTCCGCTGGTTCTGAAGAACACGACCGGAGACTTCGATATTCGACATGTGAACGGGGGTGTCACGCTTGATCAAGTGGCGGGATCCGGATCGGTGAATTCGGTAAACGGACCACTCGATATTCACTTCACTCGGAATCCAGCGAAGCCCAGTTCGTTTACGACGGTGAACGGCAAAATCGATGTCTACTTCTAGCCATCGGTATCCGCCGACTTCAGCTTCCAAACCCTGAATGGAGAGATTTACAGCGACTTCGATCTATCTCCAACACCCATACCAGCAGGGTCTGTAGAGCAGAAGGACGGCAAATTTGTTTACAAATCAAATCGTATGTCCGGCGGCCGAGCGGGGCGCGGCGGCCCGGAGTTGTCCTTCAAAACAGTTAACGGCGGCATCCGCCTCCATTCCAAATAGAGAGAAAAACATGAACCGATACCTAATTTTTACTACGTTTAGCTTTGTTCTTGCCGTTCCCGCATGCGCTCAGGAAAGTACGCCGGAACGAGTGGTAGTGCCGGCGGGGAAAGCCTCCGGCCAGCGCCAAATCAATATCAATCTGATGAATGGAGGCGTAACGGTGAAGGCTTATGCCGGCCGCGATGTCATCGTCGAGACGCATGGTGGAGCGCGGTCCGGGCGTGGGCGGCGACGCGATTCGGGGGATGTCGAGGGCCTGAAACGGATCGAGTTGCCGGGGAGTTCCGGACTTGACATTGAGCAGGATGGGAACACAGTGGATATCCGGACTCGCTTCGATAGCGGTTCCGATCTGGTGATCAGCGTTCCCGTAGAGAGTTCGGTGAAGGTCCGCTGCACGAATGGCGGTGACATCGTGGTGGACGGCGTCCATGGCGAGGTCGACGCTACCAACCTGAACGGCAAAGTAACGCTGAACGGCATTTCCGGGACTGTGGTCGCCCATTCGATGAATGGCGCGATTAAAGCTTCATTAGACCGTGTCGATGCCACGAAGCCCATTTCCTTCAGCACGATGAACGGCTCGGTCGATGTAACGCTGCCCGCCGACCTTCGCGCAAACTTCAAGATGAAGACCGGCAATGGCGAAGTCTATAGCGATTTTGAAGTGAAGCTCGATCTCGCGCACAACCGGCCTACCGTGGAAAACACCGCGTCCGACAATGGCAAGTTCCATATGAAAGCGGACTCCACTATCTATGGAATGGTAAACGGAGGCGGTCAGGAAGCTTCATTTACTACCTATAACGGGCGGATTTCGGTACGGAAAAAGAAGTAGCAAATTCGCGCGATCATAGTACCCGTAACCTATGATCGCCGCAATTCTTTTAGCCCAGTGGCGCAGTATGCGTACGTTTCGGACCGGAGGCGTTTCCGTTTCAACGATCCTGAGTTGGGTTTCCGGACTGGTCTTTTACGGATTTTGGTGCTTGGCAGCTTTTGGCGCTTATGCGTATTTCAAGAATCCAGATAATGCCGATAAATTCTCTGTCGTGCTTTCGCTGGGTTTGTTGGTGATGTTGCTGTATTGGCAAATTACGCCGATGATCACGGCCAGCATGGGCGGGTCACTCGACTTGAAAAAGCTGCTGGCTTACCCGATTCCGCACCGGAAGTTGTTTGCTGTGGAGTTGATGCTGCGAATTACCACTTGTCTGGAGATGCCGGTTCTGCTTGCCGGTGCGGTTATTGGAATTCTTTGCAATCCAAATTTGGGCGGCTGGCGTCGTGCGGCCCCGGTCCTAGTTGCGGCGGCTGTTTTCGTGGTCTCAAACATCTTGCTGGCGGCTGCGCTTCGGAATCTGTTGGAACGTCTGTTGAAGAGAAAGCGCGCTCGTGAAATTTTGATGTTTATCGTTGTAGCGATTTCTGTTCTGCCCCAGTTTCTCTTCGCAAGCCGCACCAATTTTAAAGGTATTTCGAAGTACTTAAACAATCAAGCGCTCAGCATGTTTCCTTGGCGGGCAGCGAGCGACCTCATGTTATCGCAGGCCGGCGCGCTGCCCCTTCTTTCACTTGCGGTTACCCTTGTGGCGGCTTATCTGTTCGCGCGCTTTCAGTTCGACAAGAGCTTGCGATTCGACGGCGAGACTGGAGCGGTGATGCGGCATGCGGTTCCCGCTAAGGAATCTCGTTGGGAGTGGGCATTTACGTGGCCTGGCCGAATATTTTCCGATCCGATTGCCGCCATCATGGAGAAGGAACTACGATCGCTAGTGCGGACGGCTCAGTTCCGCTTCGTTTTTTTCATGGCTTCGGCCTTCGGCGTGATTCTCTTTCTGCCGGTGCGTATGAGGGGCGGACTCGCGGCTCACTCATATTTCAGTGACCATATGCTGACTTTCGCGGCGGTTTACGGGGTGCTGCTATTGGGCCAGGTTTCCTACTTCAACTGTTTCGGATTCGAACGCTCGGCGGTTCAAGCATGGTTCTCTTTTCCGCTAAGGCTTCGAACGGTGCTGGTAGCGAAGAATCTGACGGCGTTGCTTTTGGTTTTGGCGGAAGTGTCTCTGGTCACCGTCACAGCCGAAATATTCCGGATACAAGTCACGCCGGGCAAGATCGCGGAGACGTTTGTGGCGGCTCTCATCTGTGCTCTGTACCTGACAGCTGTGGGCAACATCGCTTCGGTCCGGCTGGCCCATCCCATGAACCCGGAGCGCGTTTCGCAGGCCGGAAATGCCAAAGCAAAAAACGCTGTCATCATGGCTGCCTTTC
>CAXSIG010000592.1:2661-3947 GCA_964237255.1 uncultured Bryobacteraceae bacterium | reverse complement strand
TGGTTTCCAGCAACCCGGCACGCCGAAGGTGGAGCATGACTTCGGGCACGCCCCCCGCCAGAAACACCTGAACGGTAGGGAACGACTTCGGCCCATTCGGCAGCGCATCCACCACGCGAGGCACGGACCGGTTGGTATGCGCCCAATCCTGCGCGCTGGGCCGCTTCAACTTTGCAGCAAACGCGACAGCAGGCAGGTGCAAGATCAAGTTTGTCGAACCACCGAACGCGGCGTGAAGGAGCATGGCGTTCCGAATCGACGCGTCGCTCAATATGTCGCTCATCGTGAGTTTCTTGGCAATCAGATTCAAAACTGCGCGTCCGGAGCGGCGAGCCATATCGAGCCAGATCGGCTGTCCGGATGGAGCAAGCGCGGCATGCGTCAAAGTCATGCCCAGCGCCTCGGCAACTACTTGCGAGGTGGCGGCGGTACCGAGAAACTGACACCCGCCACCGGGACTGGCGCAGGAGCGGCAGAGATTATCAGCGGCATAATCGAGCGTGATTTCACCATGAGCGAATCGAGCGCCCACGGACTGAACGCGTCCTGCGTCTTCGCCATCGTCGGACAGCAGCGTTACCCCACCGGGGACCAAAACGGAGGGCAGGGTGTGCGTGCCCGCAAGCGCGAGCATCATGGCAGGCAGACCCTTGTCGCAGGTCGCAACGCCGATCACTCCGGCTCGCGTCGGCAAGGACCGGATCTGACGTCGAAACACGATTGCGGCATCGTTCCGAAATGGCAGGCTATCGAACATGCCGGTGGTGCCCTGCGTCCGTCCGTCGCACGGGTCGGTGCAGTATCCGGCGAATGGAATCGCGTTGTGGGCCTTTAACTCTTCCGCCGCGGCTTGCATTAGAAGCCCAACTTCCCAATGTCCCGTGTGATAGCCCAAGGCTATTGGCGTGCCGTCCTCGCGACGAATGCCGCCGTGAGTGCTGAGGATCAGGACTTCTTTGCCGCCGAGCTGCGTCGGGCTCCACCCCATACCTGCATTTTGTGTCCAGCCGAAGAGATCTCCCGATGGGCGCGTTAGGAGCATCTCGGCGGTGATGGGCGCTTGTCCCTGGGGACCGTGGGCTTTGGAGCGAACGTCGAACAATGTTGGGTCTTGCGAATCGAAAATTTCAGTGGCGGACACTAGAAATCAGTTTATCGGGGTTAAGCTTTACGATGTGCTTGGTAAGATTACCTGCGTTCTCGTTGTCTTTTGCTCGCTGTCGGTCGGGCTCCTCGCCCAGACAGCCGCCCCTGACTCTGTAAAGGAATGGATCGCAGCCAACGCG
>CAXSIG010000592.1:0-2651 GCA_964237255.1 uncultured Bryobacteraceae bacterium | reverse complement strand
TCCCTCTCACTACCCCCGAAGCAGGCCATGGCTTCGACGATATGCAGGCGCTCAAGAAGGTAGTGGGGGACGCGCGCATCGTTTCGCTCGGTGAAGCGACCCACGGTTCCCGCGAGTTTTTTCAGCTGAAGCATCGGATGCTGGAATTTTTCGCGACCCAGATGGGTTTCACAATCTTCTCGATTGAGGCCAACATGCCCGAAGCATACCGTCTCAACGACTACGTTCTGAACGGGATCGGCGACCCGATAAAACTCATCAAAGGCATGTATTTCTGGACGTGGGACACGGAAGAAGTTCTCGACATGGTGCGCTGGATGCGCGAGTTCAATAAATCCGGCAAGGGCCGCGTGGAGTTTACCGGTTTCGACATGCAGACCCCGAACGTCGCAAACCAGATTGTGCGCGACTTCGTAGCCAAGGCCGACCCTGACTTCGCCGAAATCCTCGGGCATGCGTCGGCAGACGCGCTCGCTCCCAGCATTCTTCCTAATCAGGGCTTCGGGACAGCTACCGGGTCGTTCCCGGTCGACGTCGCCGCCGGGAAGACGATGCGGATCAGCGGCTACATCAAGACGCAGGATGTAAGCGAGTACGCGGGATTTTGGTTGCGAGCCGACATCGGCGGCAAACCCGCGGGATTCGTAAACCTGAAGGACAGCGCTCCTTCGAAAACGACCGACTGGAAGCGCTACACCATGGAACTGGCGATTCCGAAAGAGACCACCGCCATCTATTTCGGTGCGTTATTGAGTGGCACAGGTAAAGCGTGGTTCGACGACCTGGAGATTGAACTCGACGGCGAACCCTACACAAGCCGCGAGTACGAGTTTAAGTTCGAAGGTCCCTCTCTGAGGGGCTTGAGTCCAAGCACACCACTCTTTCCATCCCGCTTGGATTCGAATGTTTCGCACACCGGGGAACAGAGTCTGCTTATCGAACATACTCCGTCGGTCCGCGACCCGAAGGCAGTGGATTCCAAAGTTGTATCAGCGGAATGGCGAAGCGTGGTGGACCACCTCACTCAATCGAAAGCTCGCTACACAGCGCAAGGCATGTCGACCCAAGAGGTTGCATGGGCAACCCAGAATGCGCGCGTTGTCTGGCAATGCATGCAGATGCATGCGCAGGAGGTGAGCCGCGATGAGAGCATGGCCGCCAATGTGAAATGGATTCTAGACCAATCGTCAAAGGCCAAGATTGTCCTCTGGGCTCACAACGGCCATGTCGGCAATATGTACGGCTATTCCATGGGCTCCTCGCTGCGAGCCGTGTACGGCAAGCAGATGGTCGTCTTCGGATTTGCCTTCAACCAAGGCTCCTTCCAAGCCATCCCGCAAGGTGGCGGCTCGCTGAAGAACTTCACAGTGCCACCCGCTCCAGCCGGCAGCTTGGATGCGAAGCTCGCCTCTAGCGGCATTCCGCTCTTTGCTCTAGATGTAAGAACGCTGCCGAAAGATGGCCCGGTCTCCGAATGGTTCGCAAAGGGGCATAAGACCAGAACCATCGGGGCGATTTACCCGGAGAACTCGCCTTACGCATTCATGACCCTTCCGGTGATTGCCGAAGCTTTCGACGTTGTATTATTCGTCGAGAAGACAACTGCCGCACACAAGAATCCGGGATCTCCCGACTCGGTCGGACCAATGCGGCAAACCGCAGTGGAGTACAAGACCACCCCGGACGGGAAGGGTCACACCGAGTACCGCGATCCCGACCTCAACATATCTCTACTGCTTCCGTACACCTTGAAGGTGAGCCAGTCGTTTCGTTTTGGCGATCACGAAACCACTGTCACTTTTGTCAAACCGGATCGAAATACCATCGTGGGCGCGCTTTACCTTAACACCGGTGTAAAGGCCAAGCCGACGGAGGAAGAGACTTATGGGGCCTTACTCGCCAAACCGGCCCAAAAAGTGGAGCAGCGCGGACAATACTTCCCCGGTTATCGCATTCGCCCCGACACCATCGAGAAGAAACGAGTCAACGGCATGCCGGCCCTATCTTGTATTGCCGAGTTCATTCAAAACGGCACGAAGACAGTGGAATATCTCACCTGGATTCAAGGCAAAAGTACTGCGGCATTACTGTTTGCCGCCGTGCCGGAGACCGACCTTGCGTCAATCCAGATTCTACTGAATTCCATTGCCGAAACGTTAACTCTTCCCTGACTTCTCAGGTCGGTAACCAACTCTTCTTTGGCGCCGGATACGTCACCTTGAGGTGAGGAGTCGCGAGACGCTTACCACCCTGCTGGCGCGAAGTTAAGCAGCTCTCCAACACGCCGCTCACTAACTCGGTTCGTTCTACAGGATAATCCGCAACGCCGGTCTCGAACATCCGCTCAATGTGATTCACCAGGCAAGCCGAGTAAGTCACATTGGGAACCGGCGTAAGCAGAAACTGGCAGGACTGAACGCCTTTACCTCGGACGTTCGCCGCGAAGTTGAAATCGGTAAGGGCGCCGTTCAGCATCAGCAGCGTCGTTTTTAACCCGTCGTTGTGTTCGATCAAGTAAGCGGCCGGATTCTTCACCAACTTCGGCAGCTGCGCATTCGTCGCGAGATCCTGCGGTCGGCTGTCTTCCAGCGACCACCCTTGCGGAGTATCGCTGCGTGAGAACGCCGATTGCAATAGCCGGTTTGACCATC
>CAXSIG010000591.1:3164-3949 GCA_964237255.1 uncultured Bryobacteraceae bacterium | reverse complement strand
AACGAAGAGACTGGCGAGGTGCTTTCCTTCGGGTGCAAGCGAGTCATCGTAGACGGTCGGGAATCCCATTTCGATTAGCGGTTCTTTTGAGGGTCGTCCGGCTTCACAGTCTTGCCACGCGTGTTCCATGTACGCGACCGATGGGCAAATGTGAACGGTCGCCCTGTGTTCAGGACCTTCCCCGGTGGGCCGGTTACGAAACTGCGGCAACCCCGAAAGAGATTCATTTTGAGCGAGACGCCTTGCGAGATGTGATTCAAATCTGGGATCGTGCGCTTCGGGTGCAGGTTTGAAATCACCGCGTCGGCAGCAATCTGTTCTCCTGTGGACAGATGCACTCTGTCGCCGGACATCGCAGTAACAGTGACGCCGGTGCTAATAGTGGCGCCCGACGCTTCCGCAATCGCATTGCTAAGCGCACCCATGCCGCCGCGCACAAAAGCCCAGAGGCCTCGACGCCCCGCAGCCAAACCCATGCAATGGTGAAGCAGAACGTATGCGGACCCCTTCGCGTGCGGGCCACCGCTTGCACCGATAACGCCGTCCGTGGCCAGAGTCGCCTTGATGCGATCCGATTCAAACCAACGGCCGAGGAGTTCTTCCGCGCTGAGGTCCAGCAATTCGCGGAGTTGGGGCGTTTCAACAGGGTTCATGGGGTCCATCTGCTCCGCCAGCTTTTCGAGATACGCATCGTAAGCGGGCAAGGCATCGGCATCATGTTGGGAGAAGCGCGCGAACTCGGCTTGTGTTTTCTTCGTATCCTGCCACATAAAGAGGTGGTCTCC
>CAXSIG010000591.1:0-3118 GCA_964237255.1 uncultured Bryobacteraceae bacterium | reverse complement strand
TCGGACGATTTGGTCCTTAAACAAGCTCACCAGATACGACGCGGTCGAAACCCGGTATCCGGGCCATGGCGACTCCGTAACGGCGCAACCGCCGATTACATCACGCTTCTCAAGAACAGTTACCTTCCAACCGGCACGCACTAGGTATGCGGCGCAGACCAGTCCGTTGTGCCCTGCGCCGACAACTACCGCGTGCTTCACGCACGAACCTGAAACGCCACTACCGCGAGGGGCGGGAGCGTAACGGGTAAGCTCCACTTCCGGCCATGTTCGGCGCGATCTTCGGCCCAAAGCCCCCCGCTGTTTCCTACGTTTCCGCCACCAAACATGGCTGCGTCGGAATTTAGAATCTCTTGGTAGAAGCCTGGGACAGGTACGCCGAACCGATAGTCCTTTCGAACTACCGGGGTGAAGTTGCAGCAGAACAAGACGAAGCTATTCGGGTCCGTGCCGCGGCGGACGAACGCGATTACCGAGTTTTCATGATCGTGGAAGTCGATCCATTCGAAGCCGTTCGGTTGAAAGTCAACCTGATAAAGCGCCGGGTGAGTTTGATAGAGACGATTTAGCTCGCGAACGAACTTCTGCAGTTGCTGGTGACGGTCGTGCTGGATCAGTTCCCACGGGATCGCGGCCGAAGCGCTCCATTCCCCCCACTGCCCAATCTCGGACCCCATGAAGAGCAACTTCTTGCCGGGATGCGCCCACATATAAGCAAGGAAGGCGCGTACGTTGGCGAACTTCTGCCAGTCGTCTCCAGGCATTTTCGCGAGTAGTGAATGTTTCCCGTAGACCACCTCGTCATGCGAGATGGGCAGTACAAAGTTTTCCGTGAACGCGTACACCATGGAAAACGTGATGTTGTTGTGGTTGTACTTGCGATGGACGGGATCCTGCTCGAAATAATGGAGCATGTCATGCATCCAGCCCATGTTCCATTTCATAGTGAAGCCAAGACCGTTCATGTAGACCGGTCGCGATACACCGGGAAACGAAGTGGATTCTTCCGCAATGGTGACCGCGCCGGGAACGGTGTGGGCCAATTCATTGAACTTCCGAAGAAAGTCGATGGCCTCCAAATTTTCATTGCCTCCGTGAATGTTCGGCACCCACTGGCCCGCTTCGCGCGAGTAATCGAGATACAACATGCTGGCGACAGCATCCACACGCAGGCCATCAATGTGGTACTTCTTCAGCCAGAAAAGCGCGTTTGAGATGAGGAACTCACGGACTTCATTCCGTCCGAAGTTGAAGATGAGCGTGCCCCAATCGCGGTGCTCGCCTTTCCGCGGGTCGGCATGTTCGTAGAGGGCGGAGCCATCGAAGAACGCGAGACCATGAGCATCCTTCGGGAAATGCGCGGGTACCCAATCGACGATGATGCCGATGCCGTCTTGGTGAGCGCGGTCTACCAGATACATCAGGTCTCCGGGCTCGCCGAACCGCGAGGTCGGCGCGTAATACCCGGTGATCTGATAGCCCCACGAGCCGCCGAACGGATGTTCCATCATCGGCATGAGTTCCAGATGCGTGAAGCCCATATACTTCGCGTATCCGACTAGCTTGTCCGCCATCTCGCGATAAGTAAGAGGCTGACCATGGGGTTTTCTCAGCCAGCTTTCGAGATGGACCTCGTAAACGGAGAAAGGCTCGCGCAGCAGGTCGCTTTCGGCGCGCCGCGTTATCCACTTCGCATCATTCCATTGATAGCGATCCAGGTCTCGTACTACCGAGGCGGATTTGGGCGGCACTTCGGTACCGAAGGCATAGGGGTCTGCCTTCATTTGTTCGTGGCCAAAGAACTGGGAGCGGACGTGATATTTGTACGTTGTACCTTCGTGCAGGCCAGGGATGAAGAGTTCCCAAAGACCGGAGTTGCGCCGGCGCATGGGATTGCTGCGCGTATCCCAACTGTTGAAATCTCCTGATACGGCGACGCTGATCGCGTTGGGAGCCCAGAGCGCGAAGCGGACGCCCGCCACGCCGTCGATAGTTTTTAAATGCGCGCCGAGCGTGTTGTAGCTTTCGAAGTTGGTCCCTTCCGCATGGAGATGGATTTCGAATTCTGTGAGAAGCGGGCCGAAGCGATAGGAGTCTTCGACTAGTAACGGTTGACCGTCGCGAACCACTTGCAGGCAGTAGCGCGCGGGGTCGCCAGGCAGTTCGACGGCAAAGAAGCCTTCGGAATGGCGCTTTGCCATGACGACTGGTTTAGCGCTTCCAACTTGAACGGAGACTCCGTCAGCGCCAGGAAAGAAGGCTCGAACTTCCCACCCGGATTTGAGAGCGTGCGGCCCGAGAACACGGAAAGCGTCGCCGTGGTAGCCGCCGACGATGGCTTCGATTTCTTCGGCTGTGATGGCGTTCATCTAATTACCGAGGATGCGGTTTAGACGATCCCAGATCTGGGACGCGGGTACGTTGTTTACAAATGTAGTCGTTTCCATAAAGCCGTTACGCCATGCCAATAGCTGGCGGTTGTCCGGATCGACCACGTAGATCTGTTCAAATCCCCACTGCGCATACGCTTCGCACTTTGTTCTCAGTCGCTCGCGCGAATCGCCGGGAGACAAAATCTCAACAACAATCTCAACAGCTCGCGTGGGATAGGGCAATTCCGGGCGCTGTTTCGTAGCAATTACATCTGGCAGAAGTTGAAGTTCGAGGTCGATTTTCAGGCGGACTTCGGAACCGGCCAGGTATCCTTGCTCCGTGAGCAGCTCTAGCAATATGCGTTGTAAATAGCCATGAATCCAAGTAGGCATCGACTTTTGGACAGGCTCTCCATGCCAGTACTCGTAGTAAGGTTTTTCTTCTCCAAATCGAAGATCGAACTCGCTCAACGTGATTCGCTCGGAAACGGCTGACACATTCATAGTTTATCGAGTCCTACGCTGCTGGCTGAAAGTTGCAACAGAATCTTCGGCGGAGGTTTGACCGGCGTAGTGAATTCCGAAGCGCATGGCGATTGCTCCGGCTGTTCCGAGCACTCCTGTGGTCAAGCGAAGCGCGCGACTCGGCTTTGGAATGAGAGACAACGCAAGACTTGCGGCAGTGAGAACTCTCCGGGCCTGCCATAGGGTACCGCTCGCTCCCTCGAAAAGCGGCTTTGCCACTG
>CAXSIG010000590.1:0-3952 GCA_964237255.1 uncultured Bryobacteraceae bacterium | reverse complement strand
TAGCCCTCCTCGCAGTAGCGTTAGTGTGCCTTGTTCCGGTTGCAGCTGAGGCGCAGGTGAAAGCCCCAAGCGCCATCCTGAATCAGTACAGAGGACAGCGCACCACTTGGTTTACGGCCGTCTTCCCATATGCGAATACTCTCTTCGGCCTGCTCGCCACTATCGAGTTCGCCTGGAGCGCGGCGCTGATGCTGCTTGAGAAGTCAGACATGCAGTCCTGGACCTCGGCCTTGATCCGCAAGATTATGTGGATTGGGGCTTTCTATTCATTACTAATTTACGGGCGCTACTGGATTCCGGCGATCACGGACAGCTTCGAACAAATCGGACAGTCCGCGGCGGGAACCGGCCCTATGGCGCCGAGCGATGTTTTCACTCGAGGCATTGACATCGCCGGAGCGTTGATGGCCACCTCTAGCACAGCGGCCTTCTTTACAAATTTAGGCACCTCGCTGGCCATGATCTTCACTGGCATTATTACGGCATTGGCTTTCATCGCCGTCACAGTCCAGTTCGTAGTCGCCATGGTGGAAAGTTACCTAATTGTTGCGGCCGGCTTTGTGTTCGTCGGGTTCGGCGGTTCGCGCTGGACGGCTCCTTACGTCGAGCGCTATATCGGCCTCGGCGTCTCGAACGGCGTCAAGATCATGCTGCTTTACCTGCTGATCGGCACAGGAATGAACCTCTCGACCAGTTGGATGACAGACGCGCAGAATATTGCAAACAATGTCAGCCCGGCTATGTCGGCACTCGAGATCATGGGTGCCTCAATTATTTTCATGATGTTGTGTTGGCAAATCCCGAAACTCTTCGCCGCCGTGTTGGGCGGTTCTCCCGCGCTCTCTGGCGGCGACCTGATTTCCTCTGGCGCTTTTGTAGCGGCAGGTGCAGCTGCTATCGGGTCTGCTGGACTCGGCGCGTTAAGCAGTGCCGCCGGAGCAGCCCGCTCCCTTTCTTCTGGTGCTGCCGGTGCGGCCTCCGGCGCTACTGCTGGCAGTTCACCAGCCTCCAGTATGCTTTCGTCTGTTGGTTCCAATAGCGGCAGTGGAACGGTGCCGCCGCCCTCTTCACCATCGTCAGGCCAGGGCGGTGGATCGTCCCAACCCCGTGCCCCATTCAGCAATCCCGCACAGAACTTGACAGGAATGCATCGGCGAATCGCTTCACAAGTGCCGCCCGATTCTAGTGCTCACTCCACGCCGCCGAGGCTGAACCTCGAACAACATGAGTAGAACTTCAACTATGACTAATGCGTACCCTCTTGACTCCATGCCACTTGCGGAAGACGCGCAAGTCCAAGCTGCCCAGCCGGATCGTCCGAAAAATTCATGCAACCCGTACGTCGCCGCTCGCCGCGAATGGGATGAACGTTATGGCAGCCTGATCAGCCGCGAAAGAAACTGGCGGCGGATGGCTTTTCTAAGCTCGCTCGTCTCTCTGGTCTCCATCGGCGGTGTTATTCGGCTTTCAGTAAAGTCTCACATCGTCCCATTTGTCGTAGCGATGGATTCTCTAGGTCGGACAGTTGCCGCGGGCCCGGCGGAGGAAGCTTCCACCTCGGATGACCGGCTAAAGCGCGCGACGGTCTTCACCTGGATTGAAGACCTTCGAACCGCGACTACAGACGGCATCACGCAACGCAAGTCCATCAACCGCGTTTACGCGCATGTTGCCAGCGGCGGCCAGGCTCAAGCCTTCGTCAGCGAGTTCTATCGTGCCGATCCACCTCAGAAGCGCGCTGCTACTGAAACAGTGAGCGCCGAAGTTCGTTCCGTCTTGCCCACAAGCGACCGGACTTTCGAAGTTGAATGGACTGAGGTCACCCGCGACCTGTACGGCGCGATCAAAGCACAGGACCATTGGAAAGCCTCGCTTACGATTGCCATCAATGCTCCGAAAGACGAGCGCCTGGCGCGAATTAATCCCCTTGGTATCTACGTCACCAACGCAAGTTGGGGGAAGGTCCTGTAATTTATGCAAACACCAAAACTACTCATCGCATTTCTTCTGACGGTTGTGCCCTTAGGTGCGCAATCGGCACCACCGACGCCCATTCAAGCAAAGCGGCTGCCGCCGGAGAAAACAAAAGCCAAGCAGGGCACCTCTCTCCTGGATCGCTACGATTTCGGAGCTCAGGTTGAGACTTTACAAGAGGGCGTACCTGCCACGACGACCCATCCGGCCGCTAGCCCAATCACAAGCATGCCGCAAACGGGCGAATCGACGGTGCCACCCGGCTACAAGCCCAAGACTGACGTGCAACTCACCAAGACAGCCCAAGAGGCGGTCCAGATGAGTGAGAAGTGGATGGCGGAGCACAACCAGCCAGTGTAGGCCGCGATGGGCGAGTCCTCTATTCTTATGGCGCAGGTCTCCCAACATTGGTTTGCGCTCCACTTCGCGTCTGTATGATTGAGTTGCAAGCCGGCGAAAAGCTGGTCGGCGAACCTCAGATTGGCGATTCTGTCCGATGGAATCTTTCGCCGGCCATGTACGGCAGTGGCACTTCTCTTACATCCGTCATCGTGCTGAAGCCACAAGCACCGGGGCTTGATACTAATCTTCTCGTCACAACGGATCGCCGCGCCTACTATCTGCGGCTACTCTCGAAGCCGGAAGATTACGTTGCTCGTCTCGCGTTTGCTTATCCGGATGATGAGGAGAAAGACCGCAAGTGGCAACTGCAACTTGCGGAGATGAAAGAGAAGCAAGCCAAGACCACGCGCATCGCCGAGCTTCCGCCAAATGCGATCGACTCCATGAACTTTGGCTATCGGCTGAAGGGCGGTGACGACAACATCCGGCCCGTTCGAGTCTTCGACGATGGCAAGAAGACCTACATCCAAATTAGCCAAAGCGCCCGGAATCGCGAAGCGCCCGTGCTGGTCGTGATCGGGACCGATGGCAAGCAGGAAATGGTCAACTATCGCGTGAAAGACGACATGTACATCGTCGACCGGCTCTTTGAAAAAGCCGAGTTAGTGTTGGGCGCAGGAAAGAAAGCCAGGAAAGTGGAGATCGACCGTGAACGGAAAGGATAACGCGCCACCGGCTGCCGCCGAAGCAACAAAAATCGATTCACCTAGCGGTCTGGACCTAAACCCGCGCCCGCCTGGAACGGTACGGGTCAGCAAGCGTGCCGCTGGTACGCTACTCGCCGTTGCCGCGGTTGTCGGTGGTCTTTACGCTTACGGAGGATACAAACGCCAACAGCAACAAGTAGCGACACTCGCCGAAGGAAACGCGCCCCGGAATGTCTCTCCGGCCACGGCGGCAGGTGACGAGATCGTGAAAGGCGTGCCATCCGGCAACGTTCCGAATGCGGTTCAGCAGCGAGCGGGTGAGTCAGGCTTGCTACAAGCTCCGGGCGACCTAACTCCCTCACAGACCAACCTGCTGCAGCCGAACGGCGCACAAACCGGCACTCAAGTTTTCGTGCGTCAGCCGCCTGCGGCGATCCAGCCCGTAGTTGCCCAGGTGCCGCAGACTCGTGAACCGACCCCAGAGGAACGTCGGCTTGTGAGCGCCTATGAGCGGGAACAGCAGGCTATTAGTGCTCCAACCACTTCCCGAACTGGATTCGGGAGTGGTACCGCAACTTCGTCGGGAGCGGACGATGCCGCCCAGATCGCGGGGCTCGTACAATCGGTATCTCGTCAACAGAGCGGAGCATCACAACCGAATGCCGAGACAGTTCGGGCATTGCTCTCTCGCACATCTCAAGCGAACAGCGCCGGGGGTGAAGACGACCAGAACCTTCAGGACCGGAAGGAAGCTTTCCTTCAACGATCGCGGTCCGGCCAGTCTGACGATTACCTAAAGGCGACAAGAAACCCGCCGTTGTCAGCTTACGAGATTAAAGCCGGATGGGAGATCCCTGCTCTTTTAGAGCAGGGGCTCAACTCCGATTTGCCCGGCGAACTAAAGGCACTCGTCACGTCGAATGTCTACG
>CAXSIG010000589.1:2717-3961 GCA_964237255.1 uncultured Bryobacteraceae bacterium | reverse complement strand
TCGATCCCGATTACCCTGCGGAACGCCTCCGCTTCATACTCGAGGATTGTAGAGTGCAAGCCATGATTACTGCCGAGGGCATCGAACGCAAGTTAGCTTCCGCCTCTCCTGAATCAAGCGGCGTAGCCTATATCATCTACACCTCGGGATCAACGGGAGAGCCGCGCGGCGTCGCGGTTTCACACCGGTCACTCGTCCACTCGACATGGGCGCGGTTGGATTACTACAAGGACCCTGTAGATCGCTTTCTGCTGCTCTCCCCATTCGCGTTCGATAGTTCTGTGGCAGGCATTTTCTGGACTCTGTGCAGCGGCGGTTGTTTGGAGATCGCCACGCGCGACGATTTAGCGGACATTCCCGAGTTGGCCTTCAGCGTCGATCGCAAGCGGATTACGCATCTTCTCGCGGTTCCCTCGCTATACGCTCGCCTACTCGACTGGTTTGAAGTTTCGGCGCTTAGCTTGACGGTCGCAATTGTGGCGGGTGAGAGTTGTCCGCCGGCTGTTGTCCAATATCACTTCGAACGTCTGCCGGAGGTCGAGCTTTTTAACGAATACGGACCGACAGAGGCCACCGTCTGGGCAACCGCTTATCGATGTCGCCCGGACATTGCGTCTGCTCCCCCTATTGGCCGCCCAATACCGGGCACCCGCGTTTACATTGTGGATCGCAACGGACAGTTGGCTCCCACCGGGGTTCCCGGAGAGCTTTGGATTGGCGGTCCGGGCGTTGCAAACGGATACTGGAACCGGTCAGATCTGACCGCCGACAAATTTATACCGGACTTATTCGAGAGCGGCGAAAGGAAGCTCTACCGCACCGGCGATCTCGCCAAATTTCTGCCCGAGGGCGACATCGCTTTTCTGGGCCGGATTGATAACCAAATCAAGATCCGCGGCTACCGTGTGGAACTGGGCGAGATCGAAGCAGCGCTGCTGCGACATCCCGCCATTGCGGAATGCGCGGCATTTGCCTGGAGCTACGACGGCGACACCAGGCTTGCGGCGTGGGCCGTGTCTGCCGGAGAACGGATTGAGAGCGACGAAGTAAATGTGTTTTTGCGCCGTTACATTCCGGAGTACATGGTTCCTTCGTCTATCACATGGGTCGCGGAACTGCCTCGCAATGCGAATGGGAAGTTGGATCGTTCCGCACTCACAGCGGATCCGTCACGGTTTGACGCAGAAGAGTACGTCGCGCCCCAAACTGCCGTCGAAAAACAAATTGCGGCCCTATACGCGGAA
>CAXSIG010000589.1:1829-2707 GCA_964237255.1 uncultured Bryobacteraceae bacterium | reverse complement strand
GCGTACACGCGAACTTCTTCCGGCTGGGCGGACATTCGCTTCTCGCCACGCGGCTGCTATCACGGCTGATCAAAACTTTCCAAATCGACTTGCCTTTGCCCCTCATGTTCCAGGCGCCTACTATTGCGTCGCTCGCGATCGAGGTGGAGAAGGCGCTCGTCGAGGAAATTGAAGGGCTAGAAGAGCCCATTACACGGAGACATTCATGAGCGATACCGCAAGCCGCATGGCCGCGCTTTCACCGGAAAAGAGAAAGGTGCTCGAGCAGCGCATGAAAGGACTCTCGACCGCCCCGGCCGCTATTCCAAAGCGGCCCGAAGGCGGCCGCTTTCCTTCGCGCAACAGCGGCTCTGGTTTCTCGATCAGTTGGTCCCGGGCAATCCCTTCTACAACATCTTTTCGCCGCTTCCCATTCAGTTCGCGATCAACGTGGACATCTTGCGCAAATGCCTGAATGAGATTGTAAGGCGCCACGAATCGCTGCGAACCACGTTTCCTTCCTCAGAAGGAAAACCCTTGCAGGTAATCGCGCCTTCGCTTGATGTAGAGTTACCTGTAATCGACCTCCGTGCGAACGAAGAAGCGCGTACCCCATTCGATCTCGCGAATGGTCCCGTGTTTCGCGCCAAACTGTTGCGATTAACGCAGCAGGACCACCTGATGCTCCTCTCCATGCACCACATCGTCTCCGATGGCTGGTCGATGGGCATCCTGTTTCAGGAGCTTGGCGCCTTATACATGAGTTTCGCGGCCGGGCAGCCATCGCCCTTGCCGGAGCTTCCCATTCAATACGCGGATTTCGGCGTATGGCAGCGCGGCTGGCTGGACGGCGGGGTTCTCGATACCCAACTCGCTTACTGGCGGGGCAAATTGAAAGA
>CAXSIG010000589.1:0-1819 GCA_964237255.1 uncultured Bryobacteraceae bacterium | reverse complement strand
CTCTCCACGCTGGATCTTCCGGCTGACCGGCTCCGACCTGCCATGCCGAGCTTTCGAGGCGCGCTCCTGCCGTTGCAGGTTCCCGCCGGCCTGGCCCTTTCGCTCCGGCGTCTTTCGGGCGAACGCGACGTCACGCTTTTCATGACCATGCTGGCCGCGTTCCAGGTGCTGCTGCATCACTATACGGGGCAAGATGACATCGCCATTGGCTCTCCAGTCGCGAACCGCAACCGCGGCGAAATCGAAGGGTTGATCGGATTCTTTGTGAACTCCCTGATCATGCGCACGAACTTCAACGGCGACCCAACGTTCAGTTCCGTGCTCGCGCAAGTCAGGGAGACCGCGCTTGAAGCCTACGCCCACCAGGACCTGCCTTTCGAGATTCTCGTCGAGGAGCTTCAGCCCGATCGCGATCTGAGCCGCAATCCGCTGTTTCAAGTAATATTTCAGCTTATGAGCGCGCCTACCGGGGCCGCTACCGCAGCTGCGGCGCCCGCCGCGAGTTCCCCCTCGCCGGCCGGTGCCTCGCCTATGAATATTCAGACGGGAACCGCGAAATTCGATCTGAACGTGACGCTTTGGGAAGGCCCGGAGGGAGTTGCCGGCAACATCGAGTTCAATACCGATATCTACGACATTTCCACCATCGCGCGCATGGCCGGGCACTATCCAACCTTGTTGCATGAAATCGCGGCGAATCCAAACCAGCGCGTTTCGGAGCTGAATTTTCTTACCGCGCCCGAGAAGCGCCAACTTCTTATCGATTGGAACGCAACCGACACCGATTTTCCGCGCGACCGTTCTCTCGCCTCTCTCTTCGAAGAGCAAGTAGCCGCGCAGCCTGACGCCTTGGCCGTCGTATACGGCTCCAACCGTTTGACCTATGCCGAACTGAACGATCGGGCCAACCGGCTCGCTCATCGTCTTCGCGAACTCGGCGTAAGTCGCGAGAACCGCGTCGGCATTTGTCTGGACCGTTCGCCCGAGATGATCGCCGCAGTGATCGGCGTAGCCAAAGCCGGCGCGGTCTATGTTCCACTCGACTCCGATTATCCAAAGGAGCGCTTGGCGTTTATGATGTCCGACGTCGAGTTGAAAGCCCTCATCACGGAAGAAAAATTCCTGGAGCGACTGCCCGAGACCTCGGCCTCCGTGATCTGCCTGGAACGCGACTCCCCTTTGCTGCAGGACTGCCCAGCCGGAAATCCGCCCGATCTTACAACGGGTGAAGACTTGGCGTATATCACATACACATCCGGCTCTACCGGCATTCCCAAGGGTGTTTGCGTGCCGGCCCGCGGCGTCACCCGCCTTGTATTAAACACAGATTATGCGCGCCTCGGTCGTACCGATCGGATTGCACAAGTCTCGAATTTCTCCTTCGATGCCACTACATTCGAGATTTGGGGCCCGCTCCTCAACGGCGCTCAGGTGATCGGTATTGCGAAGGACGTGATGCTCTCGCCACCGGATTTTGCCGAAGCCATTGAGGCCGCTGGCATTACCACCCTGTTCCTCACCACGGCGCTGTTCAACCAGATGTCTCGCGAGTGCCCGCACGCATTTCGCGCGCTTCGTAACCTCCTAGTGGGCGGCGAGTCGCATGAGCCCAAGTGGACGCGGAGAGTTCTAGACGGCGATCCCCCAAGGCGCTTTCTGAACGCCTACGGCCCCACGGAAACTACCACCTTCGCGATCTGCAATTTGTTGCAAGGTCTGCCTTCAGGTACGACGAACGTGCCCATTGGCCGCCCCATTTCGAACACCACGGCTTATATTCTCAATAGATACCGAAAGCCTGTGCCGGTCGGAATTCCGG
>CAXSIG010000588.1:0-3963 GCA_964237255.1 uncultured Bryobacteraceae bacterium | reverse complement strand
GCCCGCAAATGCAGGCATTCGCGCTGCAAGCTCGTCAAATTCAGCACAGCGAAATGCAACCGATCCAGACGTTCGTGCTGCAGCAACAGATTTTCGGGGTCCGATTGCAGGCCAGGCCTCGACTCCTCAATTTCCTTCCAATTGGCTTCATCTAAATCCTTGACCGTGTGCTGATCGCGGCTCTTGTCAATGGCCAGGTTATTCGCCACTGTGAACAACCACGCCTTGGGATTCTCGAGTGGCCGTTCTTCCTGCAAATGCCTGCAGAGGCGAAGGAACGTTTCCTGCGTAAGATCTTCTGCTTGGCCGGGATCGCGGGTCTTCCGGAGCAGGTAGCGAAAGACAGGCATTCGGAGTTGTTCAAAAAGCGCGAGCACTTTGTCGCTGAGCGTCATGTGAGCATTGCTCTTCTTCATCGTCAACGCCAGTGCGCTTGCGGGGAGGATACAGCTCGTGACTTTGCCCAGCTCGAACATGAGTCGATCTACAACATAACGGAGGGACGCGCAGTTTTGTGTGTAGGCCGAAAACTTTCTTGAGACGTTTGTCTCAAAAAAATAGTTTTAGGGCGGCACACAAGAATCGGGGCGACCCCGTTATGCAAGCAGACAACGAGATTCCAATCTATCCGTTTTCAAAAGGAACAAAAACAATGACGATTCACCGCGTATTCTCATTATGTCTGGGCGTTAGCATCGGGTTGATTTCCACAACCGGTTCTTCCGCCACACTTTCAGCTCAGACGCTTCCCAATCAGTCCATAAAGAATGTCGTGCTGGTTCACGGCGCGTGGGCAGACGGCTCCAGTTGGTCAAAGGTTATTCCTCGGCTTACGTCCGCCGGCTTGAACGTGGTTGCGGTACAGAACCCGTTGACCTCTCTAGCCGACGATGTCGCTGCGACAAGCCGCGCCATAGCTCTTCTGGATGGCCCAGTTCTGCTTGTGGCTCATTCGTACGGCGGGTCTGTGATTACGGAGGCGGGAAATAATCCGAAAGTCGCCGGGCTTTTTTTTGTGGCCGCTTACGCTCCCGACGCTGGCGAATCCTCCTTCTCTCTGGCCATGGCGAACCCTACGCCAGTGGGCCGGCAGATCACGGCCCCGGACGCGTATGGCTATCTCAAGCTGACACGCGACGGAATACAACAAGACTTCGCCCAGGATCTTTCGCTTCACGAGCGGAACTTACTTTTTTCCACACAAGTCCCAACCGCAGCGGCGGCCCTGGGCGCACCGGCTACTATGCCCGCTTGGAAGAGTAAGCCTACTTGGTTCGTGGTCGCGGCGAATGACCGCGTCATTTCTCCCCAGTTGGAAGCGATGGAAGCGGCGCGGATGAATGCCGCAACGATAACCCTCCGTACAAGCCATGTCGCAATGTTGGCCGAACCGGAAAAGATTGCTGAGTTTATTCAGTCGGCAATCGATAGGCTGAACGCACGATAGCGAGTGCAACCCTCCCGAGGACTCCGATGATAATGACAGCGTTTACTCTTTTTCATGTCGCGATCAGTTTGATAGGGATTGTATCCGGATTTGTCGCACTTGCCGGATTACTTCGCGGCAAGTTGCTGCCAAGCTGGACCGCGACGTTTCTGTCCACGACAGTGGCCACAAGCATGACCGGCTTTCTTTTTCCGAGTCATCACTTTACCGCGGCCCATGCGATCGGAATCATTTCTCTGATCGGCCTGGCTGTGGCGTTAATCGCTCTTTATCCCCGTCAACTCCGCGGTAGCTGGCGAACGGCGTATGTTGTGAGCGCGGTGCTTTCGCTCTATCTGAACACCTTTGTCGCGGTGGTACAGGGATTTCAGAAGATCCCGATCGTTAAGGCTGCAGCGCCGACCCAAACTGAACTGCCCTTCATTCTGTCCCAGCTTGCACTCATGATCGTGTTCGTTGTGCTCGGACGGCGGGCATGGATCAGATTTAGGGTGCCAGCGGTTGATACTGCCAGAGACACAGAGGTAGCCCCGGTTAGTAAGGATCACTACACCAGAGAAGACGAACTTATGGAGAGGACAGAAGCATGAAGATTCAAGGATCGGTAGCACTTGTCACGGGCGCCAACAGCGGCATTGGTCAGGCCTTCGTAGCGGAACTTCTAGAACGCGGCGCGTCTAAAATCTATGTAGCCGCCAGAGACCCGGCGTCGCTAACGGACCTGCTGAAGGGGTGCGAGTTTCGGCTGGTTCCCCTCATCCTGGACGTCACAAAGCCCGACCAGATGGACGGTCTTCAGAACTCGATGCCGGATATCACGCTTCTCATCAATAACGCGGGTTACGCCGCTTTCGAGGGCGCAATTTCATCGAAAGATCTGAACAGAGCGCGAGAGGAAATGGAGGTGAACTACTTCGCCCCTATTGCGATGATCCGAAACTTCCAGCCGGTGTTAGCCCGGAACGGAGGAGGTGCCGTACTGAACATGCTGTCGATGATAGCCCTGGTCAGTGTGCCGATGGCGGCTACCTACGCCGCGTCCAAAGCCGCATTCCTTTCCGTGACGCGCAGTATTCGCGCCGAGTTGCATGAGCAAGGAACGCAAGTGGTGGGTGTGCTGGCAGTTCAGACCGAAACTTCGTTAGGTTCGAAACTGCCTCCGCCGCGGATGACGCCCGCGGAGGTTGTCACTGACGCACTTGACGCGATCGAGGCTGGTCTAAACGAAGAAGTGTTCGCGGGAACCTTGACGCGCACCGCATATGCCGCGTTCGTTAGCGATCCAAAGGGATTTCAGGCAAGAATGTCAACTCGTCTGCCGCTCGAGAGCAGAACTGACGCATAGCGTCCGGCTGTGCCCTCAATTAGCAACACTCACCAGGACGCATTGCGTTCTTCAACCTTATAGGAGTTATACATGTCAAACACAACCGGTATAGCCTCAGTGCCGACCACCAGAATCCTGGCGCTCGGGACAATAAAGTCTCCGCTCACTCCAGAGCAACAACAAGAAATTATGCCGCGAGAAGTCCCCAGCACTCTCCGGCTGTACCTACAGGGCACCATCGATCAATGGTTCGCCCGCCGGGACGGTACAGGAGTGGTTTTTCTTCTTAACCTGACATCCGTTGAAGAAGCGGAGGCACTGCTTGAGACCCTCCCGCTTGGGCAGGCAAAGCTCATGACATTTGAGCTTATTCCTGTAGGCCCGCTGTCTCCGTTGGGATCTCTCTTGAACCAATCATGAGCACAACAAGGGAACCCATGAGCCGCAAAGTACTGATCACAGGTGCAACCGGGGACACTGGGCGCGCCGCAGTCAAAGAATCGATAAACGCCAAACTTGCCGTTCGCGCCATGGTGCATACCTTGGATGACCGATCGAAGCCGCTGCATGAACTCGGCGCCGAAGTGGTGACGGGAGACCTTTTGAATATCGATACCATTCGCAACGCCATGGAGGGCATGGATGCTGCCTATCTGGTGTACCCGGTCCAGCCTGGTGTCATCACCGCAACCGTCAACTTTGCCCAGGCCGCAAAGGAAGCAGGCGTATCGTTCATCGTCAATCTATCCCAAAGGTCTGCCGATCGCTACTCAACGAGCAATTCATGCCGGGACACTTTTATTTCTGAACAGATTCTGAATTGGTCCGGAATCGCGGTGACGCATCTCCGTCCGACCTACTTCCTGGAGTGGCTTCTTTATCCATGGCAGGTTCCGCTGTTTGTGGAAAAGGGGATCATGCGGCTGCCGGTCGGGAAAGGCAGGCACGCACCAATAGCTGCCGGGGATCAGGGGCGCGTGATTGCCGCAATCCTGCGGGATCCCTTCGCTCACATCGGCCATACCTATCCTCTCTTCGGCCCGGTTGAAATGGATCACGATCAGATGGCTGCAGAGCTGACCGAAGCCCTGGGGCGGAAGATCGTATTCGAGAACGTGACAATCGGTGAATATTGCAAATCGCTCGAGAGCATGGGTGTTCCTCCTTACGTAGTCCAGCACCTGGGAGG
>CAXSIG010000587.1:0-3974 GCA_964237255.1 uncultured Bryobacteraceae bacterium | reverse complement strand
ACAATTCTGATTAAGCTGTTTCGGACATTACGCTGTTGGGCCATCAGAAACAACAACTTTATTGCTAACGAGATGTAAACGCGACTTCGGCTCCAGCATTGCTTCCAGCGCATTCCGAATGGCGGCTACCGCTTTTTTCAAAGTGGCGGATGGCGGCGCTCCCTGGATCAAGCCAGACTCATCATCCCAACGCATCCGATGCGATATGATCTCGTGCGCAAGCCGCTCGATGATCGGCGGCCATTCGCCGTAGATCGCCAGCGTGTGAACGATCTCCTGCTGTTCGTTCGTCAGCTTCTCGCGCATTTCGATAAACCTGCCGCGCACATATAGCTCGTCGGAAGGCTCGCGCCGGGGAATATCGAGCGACGATGGATCGTTTGTCAGTTTGGCGAGAAATGGAAGTGGCGCTGTTGGCCTGTCTGAATCGGGATGTCCTGCATAGAACATCGTGCGATAACGATCCGCGGCACCATACATGGCGTCCGTAATCAGGCCGTGGCCGGCAAGAATGCCGAGCGGCGAAATCTCAAGGCGGTCGCTGCGCAGCAAAGAGACCTTACGCGCCTTCAGTTCTGGAGTTCCAGTATCGTGGATGTTGCGCTGAGGCTTGCCATTCGGTTCACGCGGCCCCTCTTTCTTTGGACGCCCACCTTTTCGAGACTTGCGCTTTGTTCCCATCTCTCCGCAATACTCTGTTTTGTGCGGCGTGAAAAGGGGGAAGTCTAGATGTGGTGTCCGAGCGAGTCGGGTATGCTGGATTCATGGCCGATCCGGTCTCTACCGAGACTGCTGCGCCGAAGTCTCTAAACAGATCGCCAGTGATGATGATATGCCCATCGCGGACCTCTGATCCAGCTATGGTTGCACCCAAAGCCTCGCGCAGCCGTTCGTCGGTTGTGGTCATGGCTTGCTGCTCCCACAACTCTCACAGGTGCAGCGCGGAAACCAATTGATCTGATCGCACCAACAGCGCCACCATTTGCCTTTCCACATCATCCTTCCCCCCTCGCCACGCGCAGGGCTGCTGCGAGGGCTTCCTCGATACAGTTGCCGCATGTATCCCAACTGGACATGCCGTGCTTGCACGGGGTCGTTCGAGTGGCTTGCGGATAATCGCCTTCGATCACCTTTTGCACGTCACCCATCAGGCGCCCCATCTGCGCCCTGAGCGCATCGCGCTGAAAGCCTAAATCTCTAAAACAATCGCATTTGTGGCTTTTCAGCGTGATCAGCGATCCGCAGTCAGTGCAGTAAACATCATCCGCCTTGCGATCCTCGGCGGGGCGGGTGTTCCAGGCTGTGATGGCCCACATTGGTATGTATAAGCCGCCCAGGAAGCAATCGTTGCTTGGATGAGAGTAGCCATCCTCGTCTGGTTCAGGCGCGGCTTGACATAGCGGACACGCCTTCAGCGCCTCGGGTTCGCCACTTGGTATATTTGCGGCCGGAGTTGGTATAGTACTGCTCACGTTCCGGTCTCCGGGGTTACGTGTTTTCTTATGTGTTTGGCCGGCGAGGTTATGTGTTTCGCGCAGTTTGCGAACGCGCACTTTTACGGGGCCATCCTTTCCATAGACGGCAGCATAATGAGCGGCTTCGCGCCTGATGTCATCGTATGGACCGATGCCGGTAGCAACCTTGATGCCGTCTTGATATATCGAGAAACTGCCTTCTTCGCTCACGTTCCGGACTCCGGTGGGGGTGGGGTTATCGGACGCCATAACTTCGCGCCTTCGATACGATCAGACCAATCAATATTTCCGCCCTTAAAGCACGGGTACAGATTACCCTCGAACCGAGACACGGCCAACGGTATCCAGCCGTCCAAGCCGCTCTCCCACCAAATCTCAAACGGCTTCTGTTCATCCTTCGGCGCGCTGGCGATATCGCGCCACTGCGGGATCACGCCCATCTCGGCCAGCTTGGCGATTAGCTCGCCTCCGCATGCCCTAAAGCCGCTTCTGTTGCGATCTGAAAGCTCGGACCATTTAGCCCGATGCGGCTTACCGTCGCTGTCGAAGTCATACAGCCACTCAGCCACCGCCTCTCTCGCCGCGTTAGACGACTCGCCACTATTCGGCCTCTCGGCCTCTACCAATATCACGCCCCTTTCGGCAAGTTCTTGCTCCAGCATTCCAGCATCCTCCGGAAAACAAAACCAGCCTTTCGGCAGCTTATCGGCAAACTTGCTCGCCGGGTGTTGAGCGGTGCCGGGTACCATGGTGTTTTCTGCCTCTTCTACCCTGCCGGCTGCCGCGTCGTTGGTCATGGCTTTTTACCGCTGCATTCTGAACGATGATCAAAATGGTGAGGACAATCTGGACTTCGGCAGATCATGCAGATGTATCGAAGAAGTCCATAAGGTTCAGGCAAGTTGGGATTTGCGAAACGCTGAATCTGTCTATCTTGACCGCAAGTGATGCACGGGCAATTGTCCATCCCTCAACCCTCCCCTGTGTTAATCGCCCGACCCAGGGCTTCGTGCAGCAGACGCGCGTTTGCGCGGTCTAGACAGATACACGCATCTGTTTCCTCTTTATCATCGGCAATGATGGCTAATCCATTGTCTATGGGCTTAACGCGCACATCCCAACCGCAGTACATCGTCACGATCTTCGGCTCAGCCATCGTCATCTCCCGCTATTGAAGATAGCCAGTCGTACAGATTAACGGGATCGCCTTTTTTCACGCCGTCCATATGTATTGGAACCAACATTAGCTCCCTCAGCATCGCGCGGAATACACGGTCGAGTTCATGATCAGAAACGAAAGACCACCAAGACATCTGGTTTCTCCCAGCATCGAGGACAGCCTGCGGCGTGCGGGTCATGGCTGATCGTTCCAAGCCTTGGTGGCCTCAAGACGACTAGCCTTGATCGGACCTGACTTTCCGCACGCCAGGCACTCAATCCACTTCTTGTCATCAAGGAAATCTTCGGAAACGGATAGCCTCTCTTTTTCTCCGCATCGCTTGCAAGGCCCTATGCTCAACGTTGCCATCACTCCCCCCACTTTTCGACAGCCGCGAGGGCTTCAACTGCTAGCTTCTGCGCAATCTGCACGTCTGGCCACTTATAAGTGACATTCAAAAGTCGTCGCAGCGCCTTCGCCAGGGTGTCGACTTGATCAGAACTTTCCTCACGAACCGCAGCCGCATGGGCCGCAACAAATTCGCGCGGCGCTAGATGGCCAAACTCCCGCACCTGCGCGGAAGGCCATGCATCGTAGAAGTCTCGACCCTTCAGCCGATCAATCTCAGCCCGGGCGGCGGCGAGTTGACTACGCAATTCCGGCACATCGGCTGCTCGAAGAGCATCTTGACCAGCTTCTTCGCATACATGCCCAAGCTCTTCCGGAGTGAACGATAGGCGCGTTTCATCCCCCACCGCCTGCTCGCCAACCGGCGCGGGATCATGACCACAATCGCATGGTCAGCTTGTCGGCCTTCCATCGGGGCGATACCAAAACACACGACCCGTTTCTCCGCACAGCTCACAAGTCTTTGGCATGCCCCGCCTCCCGCAGCTTAGCGAGAAAAACCGTCATAGTGGCATGTACAGCTTCAGAATCGACAAGCCAGCGCGCGTTCTCGATCACCTTTTCCGCCTCGGCCAGCAAGGCTGTGGCCGATTTAGCTCGCTCAAATTCCTTGCCAGCCTCTGTCTGCCAATACTGACGACGACCTAATTCCCATTCCCATTTAAGTTCGAGTTCGTTGATCTGCTGTTTTAGCTCTGTAATCCGAGCAGTCGCAGGATCAGCGGCGATAATGCGTTGGGCCAATGGTACGAACCACTTCCAGCGCGGCTGTCCGTTCACATCCTTAGCGTTGGCGTCACCAAGCTTATCGCCGCACAACACCCGCGCAATCGCTTCCACCCTGCGCTCAGTCAGGTCACGCGGTTCAGGGGTCATGACGCGCTCCTGGCCATGGTAATGAGAATGTCGCGGAATGGTAAGGGCGTGGCGTT
>CAXSIG010000586.1:0-3978 GCA_964237255.1 uncultured Bryobacteraceae bacterium | reverse complement strand
GCGGTGACGAAATGTTGAGCGACTCCTCGCAGCCCGTTCTTCAAGTACTCCTTGGGGAGTTTGAATTCGAGTCCCTTCTTGTCAACACCTCTGAGCGCTACGTGAACATGGAAATGTTCCGTATTGAAGTGAGCGACAGCGACCCAATCGAGAGACGTCCGAAGGTCCGCCTCCATCCCCTTCATTACGTCCCGCGCGAACTGTTGTAGTTCCACCCGCTCGCCGAATTCGGGAGATAGGATCAGCTTCCACAACCGAGGGTCCGCGCCATTCTGCCATTCATGCAACCTGGCCGCGAGATCAACTTTCTGGAGTTCCGCATCGAAGCCGGCTTTCTCTGATTCCAGTGAGGCGTTCTCTCTTGCGAGATATCTTCCGTGCGCTCGCCAGTGCCCGGCTACCCGGTTTGTCGAGTAGCTCACTCTGACCGCGCAGTTCTGAAGAAATGCGGAACCGCGGCGGCCAGAACCATTGCCCCGTCCTGCGCGGGACATCCGTGCAAACTTCATCACCGTTCGGAACGCTAGCGACCAGGCGGAACCTGTTTTCTGTTCATGGCGGATCGGCGGCTTCCGCGGGCGAAGCCGGAATTCTAAATCGTCGTCATCGTTCTTCCGCATGATTGACCAATTCGGCGAGCGCCTCGCTGGCGTCTCCTGCCATATTCGCTCCAACACTCTTCAGGAACCGGGAGTAGCGAAGCTTGCCGCGGGCGACTGCATTTTTCCTTCCGTCCTCATCCGTCTCCGGAAGCGAACTGAGGATTACCTTTGCCAGCGCGTCCACATAGGCGAATAACGCCTGCTGCGCCGTGCTCACTCTGCGAATCTCTTTCGAGTTCCGTTCCAATGATGCGCTTATTCGCTGTTCCGATTCGTTCAACGTGGAGTCGGAACCTCGGAGTTCTTTCTCGATAGCGGAGCGCATGAATGCGCTCGGGCTGGCAAACTGGCGGGTCTTGGTGGCTTGCAAAATCGCTTTGTAGGTGGTTTCGTCCAGACGCATCCCTCGCATTGCGCTGGCTTTCTTCTTCGTGGGCATCGAAAATCTCCTGCTAAACAAATGCTAAACGCAATGGGCAAATTGCACAACACCCCAAACTGATGAATTTGCATTGGTTATGCCTGAAAACTCACACCAATGCTAAACAACTCTTTATGTTCCTCTACCGGATCTTTGCTGCTGATTGCCGATGCGTCCCCGGAAGAGATGCTCACCCGTTGCTCACCATCTGCTCATCACCGTGAATGGTCGTGGATGTTTTGTATACCGAATGCTCATCGCATGGTGACCAAGTGTGAACAAATGCTAACGCTGAAAAATATTTGTAGATCTCTGTCCAAAATCTGCCCTGCCAGCCGTTATCTGTAGGGGCGCGAATTAATGGCAACCAGAAAACGCTTGGTTTCGGCAGAATCCGTCATTAACAAAAAACCTTGTTCGATCAGGGCCCTTGTTATGTCCAATGTTTATAGCAGCGCCACGGAGCCAACTCTCTTAGAAGATTCAAGCTTAGTAAGTAGCTACAACTCGCGCATTGACTATGGACAAGATGGAGTGCAAGGGGCGAGGGACAGGACGATTTCTGCTGGTTCTCCGATTGACGTAAAAGGTATACAGGGGCTAAATGCCTGCGGCAATGCTGGTCATCGTGAAAAGGTGGATCGCCACCACAAAAACCCCCTTGGTTCGCCGTGTTACACCATGGTCGACGCAGCGCTCGCGATTACCCAAAGCTGGCATCAGAGCGTGCTCGTATATCTCAGCGCGACGCGGGAAGCGGAAGCGCAGCCGGTCGGGAGGTCAGCCAACCTGGACCAAACCACTCGAATCAACCTTAATGTTCGACCGACCGTAAGAATTCCGGCAGGCTACAAATTTGACGGGTTTAAAGCGGCAGGCAAGGAAGGCGAAGGAGCGCAGCATATAAGAATCGATTTAGCTTTGAATCTTTGCAGCTGTTTGATACGGAAAGTTCGATCCAGATTTTGCCCCATGGCGTTTGAGACGGCCTGTCAGGCTTTTATACCGATTGATAGAACAAGATTAGCGACTCAGCAAATAGAACGGCTCGCTTTCCGTCCTGACGAGATGCAACAAGTAAGTTTTCAGCTTTTGGATGCTTTGGACAGATTGAGATCCGCAGAGCACGACTATCAGCAATCTTGGCATCAATCCAGCCAGCTTTCTCCTGCAAGAGGCAGTGCTGAACAGCTAGCCAGTTCCAATGATCGAGTGGACCCAACGAAAAAATCTACGTCTCGACAATAGGCAAGTGGCAAATGACAATCCCCGTTCAAAATTTACTTAAAGAGCACACAGCCGGTGCCCCTATTGCAAACGGCGACACCACCTTTGAGGTCCATTACACAATCGGTGACTTGGCACAGAGATGGCGGCTTGGCCGCGAGACTGTCCGTCTATTAATAAAAGATGAACCAGGCGTTGTCAAGGTTCGTCGGGGCTCATACCGATCGCACACCCGTTATAGTGTTCCAGAGTCTGTCGCTCGCCGACTCCACACTCGGCTTTTCAATCCTCACCCTGAGACAAGTAAGCAAAACAACTAGCGGGGCCTGCACCTACCTTGAATAACCCTCACACAAAACGTTCACCCCGCCCTTTTGGATATTTCAACCAGTTTCGGTCTGGGCTTATCAGTGAAGGCGTCCTGAAGAATATTCGTCAACCGCGCTTGCCTCTCCGGCACCCAGCGCGCATAGTGTTCACGTACAGTGTCCTCATCATCGCCTAATAGATCTGCAACATCGGCCACTGGAACACCACGCTGCAATAAAATTCTCGCGAAAGTGTGCCGGAACCGATGTGGAGTGGGAACCTCATCGAACTTGCCCGCCAGCGCGAATGCCATGCTGATGCGTCGGCGCCATCCGTCGGTAACCGTGTCGAGTCGAGTCGAATTCCCGAGAAGAAAAGGCTGAACACCGTGGAGTGCCGCGCGCTGTAAGAGCCGATCTCGCAGCCAGTCTGGAATCCACATGAACACATCTCCGCCGTTTTTCTTGGCCCTAAGAAAAATTTCATTCCCTCGCAATCTGTTTATGTTGAAGAGAGCCACATCGGAGATTCGGAGCCCTGTGTAAACAAGTAGCCAAACAAAGTCTTTCGCATCCTCACCGGTCCAAATCCCTTTGAACCTTCCGTTTGACCACGAAGTTGGTTTCAACTGATCGCAAGCCTTAACGATAGTCCGGAGTTCCTCATCGGTGAAGGGCAGCTTGTTCGTTACCTTATTTGCCCCCAACGGAGGCTTCAGGTCGCTCGTAACTGGACTTTTCGCTAGCCATTCGCGATTCACACAGAATCGAAAAAAGGCGCGGATCGTGCCGAGACGTTTGCCTTTTGCTCTAGCACCAAGCGCGAGGGTAGCGTAGAAAATATCAATGTCCGCTAGCGAAAATTGATCTAGCATGACGTACCCGCGGCTTTCTGCAAATTTCAGAAGCTGCTTTGTGAAGGTCCGATATTTGCGAAGCGTAGCGTGAGCGATTCTGTCGCCTTCGCGAATCGTGAGGAACGCGGCAATTGCGTCAGCAATTGTAATTCGGGGCGATCGTGGTTGCGCCTTGTGGTCGGCAACATCAATCAGAGGTCGGGACTCTAAAGGTGCATCCCATGAACCACCTGCTTCCCAACTCTCAACTAAGGGTTTGGCGTCCAGCCAAATTGTTTTTTCGGTGTTTCTACGCTTGAACCGACCGGCGAGAGTGCCCGACGCGTAAATGGGGCAGCTACACTTTCTCCACGACCGGCGAAGTTCATCGGCCTCGTAGGTCATCTCGTACAGACTTCGGCCTCCAGGACAGTGGGAGCCGTGTCGGCGGTAGACGTTAAGTGCCATGGCTAATGTCTGATTCTAGCAGGCATTACCCAAAATTGCCCAAGAATTCAGGAATAACACGCTAAGTTATTCATTCTATTCTGGCGGTGAGGGTGGGATTCGAACCCACGGAACCC
>CAXSIG010000585.1:0-3980 GCA_964237255.1 uncultured Bryobacteraceae bacterium | reverse complement strand
CTGGTTCACGAATTAAAACAGCAGGAAACGAGTATGCGCTGTGTGTTCATGTCCGGATATGACCACGAACACATTCAGAAGCAGGGTGTTCGCGCACTGGGGTGCGATTATCTGCGGAAGCCGTTCACGCCGGAAGCGCTGCTGAAAAAGATCCGGCAAACGTTAGACGCCGGTATTTAGACCGACCACCACTTAGCGGTTCACCAGCGAGGCCGTGGAGATCATTACCACGCCAATGAGGCACAACGCGAACATCATCGCAAGCATCGCCTTTACTTTCGCTGGAGGATTCTTAAATTCCTTCCAAAGCAGTAACCCCCACAAAGTGCTAACCAGCAACGCGCATTGGCCGACTCCGTAACTGGCGGCGGGTCCCACCTTCGCCGGTCCTTCCGCGCTTGCCGCAACATAGCTTGCAATGGTCCCCGCGCCCCAAATTACTCCGCCGGCCAGACCAAGGAAGTGTTCCCGGAGACTACCTTGGAAGTACTCCAGAATTTCCAATGGACCGCCGGAAATGGGAAGGTTCATAAAAAATAGATTGAACAGGAAGGTGGAGAAAAAAACACCGACAGCGAAGATAACTGCCGCGGAATATGGTCCCAATCCCGCATCGCCTTCCTTCGCGCGCTCCACAAGCGGATAGAAACAGCCCATTAGCACCCCGCTAACCAGACTGACGACGACACCTTTAGTACTCACTTTCTTGCGGGTCGACTTAACTTGCCCGGTTCGGACCAACTCATCCAGACCGCTCAATTTATAAATTTTGTAGGCGCGTGAATTCAGAACGACCGAAATTAGTACCAGGCCCGCGCCTGCAAACAACATCAAGGGACTACCTTGCGGTGCTAAAGCGTAGGACCAAACAACCCCGATTACCAGCGCTAGCCCGATTGCAATTGGGAAAGCAACCGCCATTCCCGCTAATGAGATAGCGGCCACCAACAACATATTGGCAAGGTTGAAGATTACGCCGGCCATAAATGCGTAAACATCCTGTCTCTTGCCGGCGTGGAGGACATCGTCCCGGAATGAGAATCCATCGAATCCAAGCGTGCCTACAGTGAAGGCGGCCAGTATCGCAACCAAAAGAACGCCTAATGAATAATCGAAGTAATAAAGTTCAAATCGCCATTTATTCGTCAATTTATAGGTATTGGCCCAAGATCCCCAGCACAACATGGTAAAAATCATTAGCGCGAGAGTGACGAAATACGAAGACGGTAGAATCATTTAGCTCAGTGCGAGAGTACAACGGGGACTTGGACGGGGTCAAGCCGTTCGGGTGTTTGCGACTTGCAATCCGGGATCTCGGAGTCGAAGTAATAGTTCAATCCATATCTCCACGCGCGCGGCATGGCGGCGGCACAAACGAGCGCACCGGGCTTAACACTTTGGAACGCGCTTCGGGCCGATACTGTGCGATCGATCGACGGCAAAACAGCAATTTTCACCCATGTAACGGAGATCGCCATAATGCAGGAAATCAAAGCTACGGACCATTGCCGGAAGCGGTAACGGTCGGTGAGAAGCCCTACGGCGCTCAACATTAGTAGCGGGAATAAGAGAATCGCCGCTTGAAACTTTACGACCTGATCTACAGGCCACGCCTTCCGGATTCCCATCGCGAGCGCAACTGGTAGGATGGCGACGATTACCGGTATCCACAGAAGCGAGACGGTAGTGAAAGCCAGCCAAGGCGCGGCTAACCGAATCCGGTCCAGGCTAAGTCCGATTAGCGCCGCAATCGCGGGCAGGAGAGGTAACAGGTAACCGGGAAGCTTATTCGTGGATAAGCTAAAGAAGAAAATACCCCAGACCGCGATTGACGCCCATAGTTTCGTGTGCGGTTCCCGGAAGAGCGCCCGGCGAAAGAGCAGCGGCAAGCAGATGGTCCAGGGAAACACAAAAGCCAACAGCACGGGCATGTAAAACCAGAACGGCTGCATGTGTTGGAGATCCGGGGAAGTGAAGCGGCCGATCTGGTGCTCAAGGAAAAACGTCCGAATAAACGGGTCGCCATTGCGGACCGTGCAGAGTGTGTACCAAGGTAGAGCGACGATGAAAAATGCGGAGAGTACAGATGGCCGGAGAAGGTCTCGCCAACCGCGCTTTGCGAACCAGAAGAGAGGGGCGATCAAGACAAGCGGAACCAATCCTTTCGCAAGTACCGCAAATCCCAACATGGCAGCGGCCCAGGGGAGGGATCGCCGGTCGCCGGTGCGTAGCCAGGGAAGAGCCAGCAACACGGCGGCATTGAAGAAGACCGCAAGCGGAAGATCGAAAACGGCGATGTGACTGTAACAAAGCCATCCACCGGAAGTGGCCAGGACGGCTGTGGCGAAGAAAGCTGCCCGGGTATTCCACTCTCGCCGGAGAATGACAAAGAAGAAGCCGAGGAAGGCCACACTAAGCAGGGCGACGGGTAATCGAGGCGCGAGTTCCGGGCCGAAACCTAGGAGCGTGGCAAGGCCGGTAGTCCAGTACAAAAGCGCGGGCTTTTCAAACCACGGGACACCCCAGAGCTTGGGAGTGATCCAATCGCCGGAGCGGGCCATCGCGCGTCCAATGGCGGCGTAGCGTGGTTCGTCCGTGCTCACCAGACCCATGGCATCCAGCCTGAAAAGGTAGAGGAAAAAAACGGCTGCGGCACAGGCAAGCGCGACTGCAAAATACTTGCCGGTTCTAGATGCCAACCTTCAGTATAGGGAGGTGCGTTTCCTCTGCGCCGCGTTCGGGATGTTCGTATTGCTGGCAGGCTGCACGCGTGGTCGCGACGCGCGCTTTCGTCCTCGCAACCTGGAGCTTTGGTATTGGCACCATAGCTATCTCACTACCTCGCAAGCTGTAGAGGATAGTGAGAAGCTGATCGATCGCGCGGCGCGAGCGGGCTATACCGGCTTAGTGCTTTGGGATTCGTCATGGACATTTCTGAGTCAACCGAATTGGCCTGCCGAAAACTTGAACCGAATGAAAAAGGTAATCGCGTACGCCGGGGCTAAGGGGCTTCGCGTCATGCCGACGGTGGCAATCTATGGACATTCGAACGATATTCTGAAGCAGAATCCGAATTGGGCTGAGGGGCAGCGGGTAATCGGCACGCGATTTCGGGTGGATGAAGCAGGGCATACACTGCATCAAATTCCGGCTTTACGGCAGGAGTTGGATCGTGCGCCGAACTCGCTCCTGCGCATGGTGGTGGACGTCACGCCGTGGCGGCAGTATCACGTGCATCTCGTAATGCGTACGGCTGGATTTGGAGGACTGGCGCAACTGGAGGTGAGCGATGGCCGGGCCAGCCGCCTGGATGCGAATCTGCATCCGGCTGCCACCGCCGGACCGGGGCCGCTCGACTACACTTTCAACAGCGCACAAAGCACGAAGGTGGCGATCACGGCTGGTGCGTTCGGGCCACATGGCGGCCAGATTGAAATCTCGCAGCTATCCGTGGAGGAGACCGCGCTGGTTTATGTTCTGCGCCGGGAAGGGACTCCGTTGCGCGTGTACGATCCGCATTCGCCGAAGCACCTATTCGTCGAGGGTCGTGACTTCGATGCGGCGCGCGATCACAAGTTTCCCGGGAACCCGAATTTCAACAACGACAACTTCCACGATCCGGGCCCGGTGACGATCCCCGTCGGCAGTGCACTGCGTCCAGGGCAAGAGATCGCGATGGATTATTACGCCGTGGTTCCCGTCTATGACGAGGCGGTCAGCGCTTGTTTGACAGACCGCGGGGCGACGGAGTTGATGGTCGGCAACGCGCGCGATGCGGCTTCGTTATTGCCTTCAGGAAGCGGGTTGCTGCTGGGCCACGATGAAATTCGCCAGATGAATTCCTGTGCGCTTTGCCGCGCGCAGAATCTTTCAGCCGGCGCATTGCTAGCCAAGCACTTCGCCGCGCTTTCGCAGCAGTTGCTACCGATTGGGCCACTATACGTTTGGAGCGACATGTTCGACCCGCGCCACAATGCTCA
>CAXSIG010000584.1:0-3986 GCA_964237255.1 uncultured Bryobacteraceae bacterium | reverse complement strand
GCAACGATACTCCGCCCGTTCAGGAGTTGTTCTGGGAGTGTATTGAGGATCGGCATAACCGTGTTGTGGGAAACGCAATGGTGGGGCTTTATCTCGCCGGTGACTCGAAAGTTTCGGGTGTCGTGACGCGGTTCGCGCAGGACTACAAACCGGAATTTCGGATGACTTCGGCCTGGACCATGGGCCGGATTGGCGACGCCGATTATGTACCATCGCTCACTCCGCTGATTAAGGACCAACACCCGGGCGTGCGCGGGGCGGCGCTACGGTCGCTGCAGAACATCCGGCAGGTAGAAAAGATGCGTCGGCCGAGCGAAACAAATCTAGAAGCGGAACTACCGGTGGAAGAACAGGCAACGGAGACTGCGAGCATGCCGGATTTGGTGGTGGAGCCGCGGCTCGATGGATCGCACCACGCGTCAAAACGCTTCCGAAAAGTTTCGGAGTGGTGACATGCTGGAGAGTGTCGCAGCGGATCGCATTCGGCGAGGAGGAATTCCAGAGCGTACCGAACAGCCCGGGCGTGTTCCTGCTCCGAATGAAGGACGCTTCGCGGGAACCATATCTATCGCGAACCAGGGTATTGAAACGCCGGTTACTGCGCCTGGGGCGCATGAGCGCGTTGCAAGGCGCAGTGGAGTACGCAGAGTATTGGCTGACCGGGTCGACGCTGGAATCGCAGATGGTGATGCATGGTCTGGCAACGACGCATTTCCCGGAGCGATATCTAAAGCTGTTGAACTTGAAGATGCCCGCGTACGTGCGGATCTCTCTCGCAAATCGGTTTCCAAGAAGCCAAGTGGTGTCACAGTTACCGCGGACGCCGGGAGTCAACTTCGGACCCTTCTCCAGCCGTGCTTCCGCAGAGAAGTTCGAGGGGCAATTTCTCGATCTGTTTCAACTGCGCCGCTGCCCCGAAGAGTTACATCCGTCGCCCGAACATCCGGGCTGCGTGTATGGCGAGATGGGCATGTGCCTTCGGCCTTGCCAGGAACAGGTGGGGATCTCGGAGTATGCGACCGAGGTAAGCCGCGCGCGCGAATTTCTGGAAACATCCGGGATGAATCTGCTGCAATCCGCGATGTCGATTCGGGAACGGTTCAGCGAAGAGATGGATTTCGAAGGAGCCGCCCGGCAGCACAAGCGGGTCGAGAAGATCGAGGATGTCCAAAAGCTGCGCGATGAGTTGGCCCATGAGACGAACCGTCTACACGCGGTCGCCGTGACGCCGAGCGCCGAACCGGACTGCGTCGAGTTATCACTCATTCGCGACGGCCACTGGCAAGGGACGAAACGACTGAGCTTTCGGTTGGTGGAGGGCAAGCCGGTGTCGCTCGATCATTCGGTGCGGAGTGTACTGGCGAGCTTTGAGATCCGGGAACAAACACCTCGCGACCGGCAGGAGTACCTGGCCGTTGTGGCGCGTTGGTTTTACTCGAGTTGGCGCGACGGCGAACTATTACTCTTCGATGATCCCGAGGATGTTCCCTACCGGAAGCTGGTCAATGCGATATCGCGCGTTTACCGGGGTGTCGTCCGAACACCGGTTGCGGCGGACAGTGTTGCGGTTTAAGGAAACGCCGGGGCCGGTGTGAATGCAATTTCTTCCCATTTCATAGCCCATGATTTCGTTGTCTTCGACGAGATTGGCGCGCGCAGGATCGGGCCGCTCCGCTCCTTTTCCCAGATAGATTCCAGTGCGCAGGATATCCGGCTCGTCTTTACCTAAGAAGCATCCAAACTGAGCGGCTCCGGCGGGGCAGTGCGCCATATTTAGATTTAACAGCCGATTTCCGGTTACGCGGTTGGCGGTTCCGATGATGAAAATGCCTCCGAACAGACAACCATCGACCGTGTTATCGGCAATGGTGACATTGCGGGACTGCATGTCGGGATTGCTATTGTTCATCACAATGCCGTAGTTCCCAAAGGGATAACTGGTCGACACGTCGTGGTTCTCGCAGACATTCGAGCGAATTTCGCCATCGTGGAAACCATCGAGGTCCATACACTTGCCGTTGATTTCGGAGAAATGGTTCTTGCGATAGATGGACTTATCAGTGTCGCCAGCCGTGTCGAGAGCGGCGGGAATTCCGCCGTTTTCTACATCAACAAGCTTCACGGGATACCCAATACGGTCGCCCGAGTTCTCTTCGACAATCACCTCTGTAGCGTGGCCGATTTGTATCGCGTCGCGCGCGACATTGCTGATGGTGTTGCGGGCGATCTTGCCTTTCGCGTTGCGAGCAGTTTTGTAAAGCGAATGCGTCCAGATGCCATTGCCGCTGACGTTCTCTATCGTGCAGCCAAGTACTTCGAAATTCGTTGTTCCTTGTTCGAGAAGGATGCCGCCTGTTGCATTGTTACGGCTTTTTGCGTTCATCGAACCGCTATCGCGGACAGAAACATTTTCGATCTTCACCGTGTCAGAAGATGTCACGAGCACGGCAAAGCCGGCCATTTCTCGCATCTTGACACCGGTGACGGTTGCGCCATGGGCTTCGGAAATGAGGATGCCGTTGTTGCGCGTCCATTTGAGGAACGGAACATCGGACGGGGCCATGGCTTGCGGTTTCGAAAGCGCGGCGCGATTGCCTTCAATCTCAAAGTTTTCGAAATGCAGATTCTTCGCTCCGCGAGAGGAAAAGATCGCGCGCCCGTTGAAGTTGGGGAGCGCCCGAAGGACGGTGCCGGTCTTCGCGCCGCGAATGGTGAGGTCATGCAAGCCGAAAGGAAGTTCAATCTCCGACGAGACCTCGATCACTCCCGCTGGCAAGGTTACTTCGCCGGTGCCGCTCTTCACCAGATCAGCAATTGCGGCGACAAGGAAAAAAGCCGGTACGATCACTGAACCTCAATCGACACTGGTTCGAAATGGCGTTCGCCTAATTGGATGTTTAAGCGGTGTGTGCCGGGGCCTACGCCTTTGGGAAGTAGGAAGCCAATGTCCCATCGCTGGTTGCGGGGGTCAATGGCAAACATTTCCACACCGCGGACCGGCTTGCCGTCAACAAATGCCTGGAACCGCTCCGGGTGGGCAACCTCTTCCATCAGCAGCTTCACGGTACCTTTTTCGATGCGCCGATCGGCAAGCAGGTTCGTTCCATCCGTGATTTTCTCGATGCGGGGTACCGACGGACCAGGCTCGATGACGCGCATCCAAGCCGCAGCACAGAGAGTCCCCCCGTTGCGCTTCAGTTTAACGGGCACCAAGCCCGTTCGAGTGCCGGGTGGGAGCAGGATGTTGAATTGAGTAAGGCCATTTATAGCGGGACCAAGATACGTGGAATTGGCGGGCACATCATCCACCAGGGCTTCGAGGGTATTAAGATCGCAGCCGTTAGGAAGGTTCTCAATCCACACGGAAGCGGATGCCAATCGACCGCGTGCCGGGACGGCATGCTCTCCGGTATGCGAGTTGGCGATGGCGCGAATGCGAACGGTTTCGGGTTTTCGCCAAGTTGTCCACATATACTGAGTGCCCACGCCGTCCAGCGCGAGCAACTCCAGGCCGTGCTCCACCGTGAAGGCGCGCACTTCTTCCGCGCCGATTCGAAAGCCGCTCCAGGTTGTGTAAGTTTGGGCCGATTTCGCCAACCCGTTGAGTTGCAGGTGCGCGATGCCCCCCGGGGTCAGGACGCGGCTGACTTCGCGCAGGTATCCGAACACCACTTCTCCGGCCGGGATGTGTTGAAAAACGGCATAGGAGTAAACGAAATCGAAGTAGCCGTCCGGAAACGCGCGCAGGTCCGAGCCTTCGGCATGATGAGCTTGCGCGTGCGGCACTTGGGCCAGGTTGCGCCGAGCGCGCGCGATCATTTCATCCGCAACATCGATGCCGTGGATCTCTTCAAAGTGCCGGCTCATGGGGCGGAGCAGGCGGCCCGGACCGCATCCGATTTCGAGGGCCCGCTTGCGCGCGGGTAGCCGCTTCAGTTCCGCTTCGAGAGCGCGCACCACATCGGCGCCGGTGGCGAAGAATTCTT
>CAXSIG010000583.1:957-3991 GCA_964237255.1 uncultured Bryobacteraceae bacterium | reverse complement strand
GAGAGCCACGCCATTCATGCTACGCTTCCCATCCCGGTGCCGGAAGGCGGCGTGGGACGCGTGCTGATTTACAAGACATATAAGGACGCCCGCACCTACCAGATGCATAACGATGACATTGCGTGGATACGCAGCTTGTCGGGTTATCGGTTGGGTGTGATTCTTCCGCCGCACTTCTCCTTCATTTCGTCGAACGTTGCCGCGCAGGTGAGCACCACGGCTACCGGGCAATTGAAGATCGCGTTCGCCAATCCCAGCGGGCAGAGCAACCCGACCATGATCCACGCCCGCAAGACCAACGCGGACTTCACGCCGACTCAATACACCGACATGTTCTTCGACGACGTGAAAACGCTATACGACTTGGGCGATCCTGCAACGCACACCGTTCAGGTGGATCAGACCTATAGCGATTACCACAAGGGCGCGACACAAAAGCTGGAAGGCCTTTCTTACCTGAAGCTGCAAAACATGAAGGCCATCGATCTCGACACAGCGAAACCGTTCGTCACCGTCAAGCAGGGCAACGCAACCGCGATCAAGCTGGACGTCCCCATCGAGAATGATAAGCAAAGCACTCATGTGAAGCTGACCGGCGAATTGAAAGATTCTTCCTATGCGGATCAAAACGGGACTCTGACCTTTGACCGTCCACTCCATGGTCTCCGGAACACCGTTCTGCTTCCGGCTGGATATGAAGTGTCCGCCGTGTCTCAATCCGGCACCGTCGGTATCTATCAAGGGCGTGCGTTCGTCGCCTTGATCAATCTCAACGCGGAGAATAATTATCGTGTCGTCATTCATGCGAAAAAGGTTTCGAAGTAGGGTCGTCGCGCCACTTGTCGGGGCGCTAGGTTTGGCCGGCGCCGGTTTGCCGGAACCCGCTCTTCAGAAAGCGGAGATGGCCATCACGGAGACGAATGTCCTCTCCCATATAAAGATTTTGGCTTCCGATGAATACGGCGGCCGCGCGCCGGGCACAGAGGGGGAAGAGAAAACTGTCGCCTACCTGATCGCGCAGTGCAAGGCAATGGGACTGAAGCCCGGCAATCCGGACGGCACGTTCATTCAGAAGGTTCCGCTGTGGGGCATTCGATCCACAGGAACGCTTTCCATTCACTCAAAGGGCGTCGACGTTCCTTTGATTGCGCGGCAAGATTACACCACCACGTCGCAGCAGCCGACGCCGGCGGTCGACGTCACGAGCTCCGACATCGTCTTCCTGGGATACGGCGTGGTTGCGCCGGAGTTTCATTGGGACGATTACAAAGGCGTCGATGTCAAAGGCAAGACGCTACTAATTCTCTCCGGTGACCCGCCTGTAACGGATCCGAAAGACAGCTCCAAGCTCGATGAAAAAATGTTCCTTGGTTCGGCGCTCTCTTACCACGGTCGCCCGGCAACCAAAGCGGAGACCGCGTATGCCAAAGGCGCCGTTGCCGTGATCACCATTTTCGCGCCGCGCAACGGTGCCACCACGCTGGGCCGTGCGACCCAAAATCTTCCTCGCGAGACGATGACGATCCGGAGCGAGATCTCCGGCAACCGAGTCTCGGCAACGGCGACGCTGACCGAAGCAAAGGCGCAGGAATTGTTCACGGCCGCGGGACTAGATCTTGCATCGCTTCGCAAGACCGCTGTCACACCCAGCTTCCAACCGGTCGATCTAAAAGCGCAAGCCACTTTCCAGCTTCAAAACACATTGCGCAAAATCGATTCCGCGAATGTGGTTGCCAAGCTTCCCGGCAGCGATTCCAAGCTTCGCGACGAATACGTGGTGTACAGCGGCCATTGGGACCACATGGGAACCGATGGCGACCGCATTTATCATGGCGCAAGCGATAACGCGGCCGGTACATCGGGAGTTCTTGAACTGGCTCGCGCGTTCACGAAGCTGAAGCCGGCGCCGAAGCGCAGTGTCTTGTTTCTCTGGCCCACCGCGGAAGAGCGCGGACTACTGGGCGCGCAGTATTACGTCAAGTACCCGCTATACCCGCTTGCGAAAACGCTTGCTGATATCAACCTTGATTACTTTAGTAATTGGGGCTGGGGAAAGACCACCGATATCAGCGTCGTCGGGCTAGGCAACTCGACTCTCGATGACCTAACGATTGCCGCTGCAAAACGCCAAGGTCGAGTAGTCACAGGCGACACAGATCCCGCTGAAGGGTTTTACTTCCGGTCAGATCATCTTGAGTTCGCGAAGGGCGGCGTGCCGTCACTCGAAACCAGTCCAGGGATCGATTTCGTCGGCAAACCGTCCGGCTATGGTGTTGAGGTTCGTGATCGCTATATCCGCAATGACTATCACAAGGTCACGGACCAAGTGAAACCGGATTGGGATCTGGCTGGGGCCGTAGAAGATCTGCGCGTCATCTTTGAAGTTGGTTATCGTGTTGCCCAAAGCGACACCAAGCCTGCGTTCAAACCGGATGCGCCGTATCAGTTTGCGCCCCGCAAGTAGGAGTTAGAAAAATGACAGTAGAAGATACACGGCGACGATTCTTAGGATTCTTCTCGGGCGCCGGTTTGGGCGGGACTCTGCTGCCTGGCGTGCTCTGGGCGCAAGTGCAGGGCGAGCCGACGCCGAAGATCACAGCGCCCATGCTCAACCAGGCGCTCGCGCTCTCCGGTCTCACCTTCAGCGAAGACGATCAGAAGGCACTTCTCGATGCAGCGAACAGAAACCTGACCAGCTACGAGGAAGTGCGAAAACTGCACATTCCGAACGATGTCGCTCCACCTTTCTACTTCAGTCCGCTTGTCCCCGGGATGACGGTCGACAAGACGCGTAAGCCTGTTCGTTTCACGCAAGCTCGCGTCAAGCGTCCAGCCAACCTGGACAATCTCGCGTTCTGGTCGATTGTCGACCTGGCACATCTCCTCAAGACACTCCAGGTGAAGTCGCTCGAACTGACGCAGATGTATCTGGCGCGGCTTCACAAGTACAACGAACAACTGAATTGCGTCGTAACGTTTCTGGACGATGTCGCACTCGCGCGTCGGGCTGATGAGGAAAGCGGCGATGGTGCTG
>CAXSIG010000583.1:0-947 GCA_964237255.1 uncultured Bryobacteraceae bacterium | reverse complement strand
AAGCCGACGCGGAAATCGCCCGCGGCAAATACAAAGGCCTGCTCCATGGGATTCCGTGGGGCGCGAAGGACATCATCGCGGTCAAAGGCTACAAGACCACCTGGGGCTCCGGCGCTTACCAGGACCAGATGATCGAGGAAGAAGCGAGTGTCGTGGGGATGCTGCGCGATGCGGGCGCTGTGTTGCTCGCGAAGCTCACCTCCGGTGAACTTGCTCAAGGCGATCGTTGGTTCGGCGGCCAAACGAAGAGCCCGTGGAACACTGCCGATGGATCAAGTGGCTCCTCGGCTGGACCGGCATCCGCGACAGCAGCTGGTTTGGTCGCATTCGCAATCGGTACGGAGACGAGCGGCTCCATCCTGAGCCCCTCGGCGCGATGCGGCATCACCGGTCTGCGCCCCACATTCGGAAGAATCAGCCGCTATGGAGTGATGACGCTCTCCTGGACGCAGGATCGTCTTGGACCGCTTTGCCGCTACTCGGAAGATTGCGCCGTCGTGATGAACGCCATCGCGAAGCCGGATGATCGAGATCTGAGCGTGGCCGACGTTCCCTTCAACTGGACACCTCGGTTCGACATTCGCAAGCTGCGCGTCGGTTATTTGAAGGACGGCTTCGATGAAACGCGCGACCCCGTGGCGAAGCGGCAGGAACAAGAGGCCATCGCGAAAGTGAAAGCGATGGGCTTCGAGTTAGTCCCGGTGAAGGTCCCCGAGACCGCGCCCGATGCGGGCAGCTTCGGCGTGGAATCCGCAGTCTTTTTTGACGAGCTGATTCGCTCGAATGGGGACAAGAAGATGACTAACCCCGGTCGCGCGTCAAGCTTCCGCACCAGCCGTTTGATCCCCGCCGTGGAGTACCTGCAAGCGCAACGTGCTCGCACCATGATGATGATGAAACTATCGGATGCGACCAAAGAAGTGGATGTCTACCTGGTGCCGGCCAAC
>CAXSIG010000582.1:3279-3994 GCA_964237255.1 uncultured Bryobacteraceae bacterium | reverse complement strand
CCCTCGGTCAAACCGTAGCCTTCGACAAGTGGAATGCCGAGAGCCTCATAGAATTCGGCCAGTTCGGCGCCCAGAGGAGCGCCTCCTGAAATTGCAACCCGGAGCCTGCCCCCGAACCGCTCGCGTATTTTATTGAAAACCGCTTTCTCCACCAATGAGTAGACCCAACGAATCGCGAGGGGCGGTTGCTTTCCTTCGCGGCGATATCTCGCTACCGAAGCGCCCAGGCCAACGGCTGCGAAAAAGATTTTTTGGGCGTAAGAAGGTCGCTTCTTGACATCGGTCTTAATGGTGGAGTGAATGCGCTCCCAGAAACGTGGCGGCGCCACAAAGATAGTAGGACGTACGGCTTTCAGTTCCTGCGGAAGCCGCAACAGCGATTCCGAGAAAGTGACCGGCATGCCTAACTCAATCGGAAGCAGTTCCATCACAATGCGCTGCGTGATGTGGGCGGACGGTAAAAACGCGATCGTCATGTCGTCCGGCCCCGCGGGGAGGACCGCTTGGCCCATCTCGATGTTCCGGACTATAGCCCCGTGTTTGACCATCACCATTTTCGGCTCTCCGGTCGCTCCGGAGGTGAGATACAAGATCGCGTTGTCCTCCGCCGTAACCTCGCTCTCCATTCTGCTTACCAGTGCCGGATCGCGAGCGATTGCGTCGCGGCCGTTCGACTGGAGTTCTTCAAGCGTGAGAACGCCTTCCGCTTCGCCCG
>CAXSIG010000582.1:0-3269 GCA_964237255.1 uncultured Bryobacteraceae bacterium | reverse complement strand
CAAGATGAAGTGCGAGACCGGCGCGTTTTTGAGCGCGGAAAGCATTTTCGGGGTCTCGACAAACAACGCCTTCGCGCCGCTGCGGACAACCGTTGCGATCAGTTCGGCGGGTGGATAATTCGCGTACAATGCCCCGGCGACGCAACCGGCGGTCATGATCCCCAAATCGGCCAAGTAGAATTCGGCGCGAGTCTCCGAATTCAGGGCACAAATATCGCCTTTTTGCAGGCCCAATGAACGCAAACCCGCAGCGATCTCTTCCGCAGCCGTGAGGTATTGCGTCCAACTCCATGTACGGTATTTCTTCGGTCCATCGCCCCCCGTAGGCTGTAAGAGCGCATCCCGATCTCCAAGTTTTCGGGCGCTGTCGCGAAGAGCCTGATACACCGTGCGCGTGCTCATGGGAGCAAAGGTATCACGCGACCACCGGCTCGGCTTTTTCTTCTTCGAACCGGTCCCCACTCATGCGGGATACCTCTTCGCGCAACCGGTCGTTTAGCGCATTCCGGTCGGAGAGACTCAAGGTTGATGTTTCTATCGGTTCGCCGACCCGGACAATCACGTTACCGGGAATCACTTCTTTTGAATGCATGCGCAAGACCTCGCGCGTTCCAACCAACGCGATCGGAACAACGGGAACTCCGGCCTTGATCGCAATGTAGGCGGCGCCTTCCTTAAAGGAACGGAGATGCCGCACCGTTCGGCCACCTTCCGGGAATACCAGCACCGAAATATTCTGCTCTTTTAATCGCTTGGCGGCTTCTGACATGCTTTTTAGCGATGCCCGAACATTCTCACGTTCCACAGGGAAGTGCCCGGCCCGTGTGAGATGAGTCCCAATAAAAGGAATTGCGAAGAGTTCCTTTTTCGCAAGAAACCGGAATTGCATGTGCAGACCAACAAGCAGGACGGGCGTATCCATGTAGCTGGCGTGGTTCGATACCAGAACGTAGTTTCGTCCTGGCGTGAGACGTTCCAATCCTTCCGTTCTTAGCCGGATCGAACTGACTCGAAGCAGAAATCGGGCCCAGAATTCTGCAAGAATATGCAGCCGTTGTTCCGACGCTCCAAGCAGCGCCGCAACGTAGGAGGTGGTCCCCATGGCCGAAGTAATTGCGATGACGGCGGGCGCAATTATCAGATACGAATAAAGCTTTCGCAAATTTCTATCTCAACACAGTAAAGGAAATCGGGGCTTCCTCCGATAGTCAGGCAGGAACGAAATGGACAACATCAAGATACTGATTATGGGAACTTCCAGCCCGGCACAAGAGGTGCTAGGCTTTCATGACGCCGTTAAACTGGTGAACCGGCTGGACGACGCCGACTATATCCTTCAAGATGCCGCGGGATTCCGGGCCACGCAGTACGCGCCGTCGGAAGCCGCCCAAAACCAACTTACGCCACGTGAGTTGGAAGTACTTCGCATGACCGCTGAAGGGCTGTCGGTACGTCAAGTGGCTTCGGTTCTTTGCCTGAGTGCCAAGACCGTGGATGCGCACAAAGTTAACCTGATGCGCAAGCTGAAGATTCACAACAAGGCGCATCTGGTTCAGTACGCGTTCCGCAATGGGATTATGATGCTGGAACAGATGAGTGCGGCGGCGCTTTGTTGAAGTGAGTTGCTAAGCTGGTTGTTCCTTATGCGTGTCGGCGTCGTCGTGTTCCCGGGGAGCAATTGCGATCACGATGCCTGGTATGCTGTCACACATAATTTGGGCCATCGAGCCGAGTTCCTTTGGCATGACGTGGAGCAGTTGGGCAATGTGGACGCGGTCATTCTTCCGGGTGGATTCTCGTACGGCGATTATCTTCGGTGCGGAGCAATTGCGCGCTATTCGCCGGTGTTGAAAGCGGTAAAACAATTCGCTCAGAAAGGTGGGCCGGTGTTGGGGATCTGCAACGGTTTCCAAATACTAACGGAGGCGGGGCTTCTGCCGGGTGCGCTGGTTCGCAACTCAGGCCTGCGATACGTGTGTAAGGAGATCGAGTTGATTGCCGCGACGGATCGAAGCAGGTTTACATCACGCGTCGGCGTAGGGACCAGCCTTCGCATGCCCATTGCCCACGGCGAAGGTTGCTACTATGCGGAACCGGCGCTGCTGGATCGGCTGGAGGCCGAGGATCGAATTGTATTTCGTTATGCCGATAATCCGAATGGGTCGCTCCGAGGAATTGCAGGGATTCTCAATGAAGAGCGTAATGTGATGGGAATGATGCCACATCCGGAGCGGGCCTGCGACCCGCTGATGGGATCGATAGACGGCCGCGCGATCCTGGAATCGTTTCTTACCAGTTAGATGGCGTCGTTTTCCCCCGATGTGATCGCGTCGCACCAGTTGACGCCGGACGAATACCAGAAGATCGTTGTACTTCTCGGGCGCGATCCAAGCTATACCGAGCTTGGAATCTTCAGCGTGATGTGGAGCGAGCACTGCTCGTACAAGAGCTCGCGCATTCATCTGCGCAAACTCCCCACGCAGGGCAAGTTGGTTGTGCAAGGCCCAGGCGAGAACGCGGGGATTATCGATATTGGAAACGGATGGGTGTGCGCATTCAAAATCGAGTCGCACAATCATCCGAGCTATATCGAGCCTTTTCAAGGAGCGGCGACCGGGGTCGGCGGCATCCTTCGTGATATTTTCACCATGGGCGCGCGTCCCATCGCTGTTCTCGATTCGCTACGTTTCGGCAACCCGAATCATCCCTCGGCGGGCGAGCGTAATCGCAGGATTCTTGAAGGTGTAGTTAGCGGCATCTCGCACTATGGCAATTGCTTTGGCGTACCGACAGTCGGCGGCGAGTGCATCTTCGAGGATTGCTATAACGGCAACCCTCTGGTAAATGTCTTCGCTCTTGGGGTATGTAAGGCAGAGGAGATTTTCTACGCCAAGGCATCGGGTATCGGCAATCCTGTCATCTATGTCGGCGCAAAGACGGGGCGCGACGGGATCCACGGTGCATCGATGGCATCCGCGGAGTTCACGGAAGAGTCGAAGCAGAAACGGCCTAACGTTCAGGTAGGCGATCCGTTTCTTGAGAAACTTCTTCTGGAAGCCTGCCTGGAAGCAATGAAAACCGGCGCGATCGTCGGGATCCAGGACATGGGCGCGGCGGGTTTAACTTCGTCGTCTTGTGAGATGGGCAGTCGGGGGGGTGTCGGCATCGAGTTCGATTTGAACCTTGTACCCCAGCGCGAAACACGCATGACGGCATACGAAATGTTGCTGTCCGAATCGCAGGAGCGCATGCTGCTGGTTGCGGAGAAG
>CAXSIG010000581.1:3703-4002 GCA_964237255.1 uncultured Bryobacteraceae bacterium | reverse complement strand
GGCGGCTGTTCGTACGCATTTTCTCAACTGCTCTTCTGATAGTAGGATGCCTCGGGGTCGCTTACGTAGTTCAAAGAGTAAAGCCCGCTGCACCTTTGGTGGAATTTTCTACTCTTTGGCCTGATACCGTGAAGCGCGGTCCGATGTTGCGGCAGGTGCGCGGGCTAGGAACTCTGGTTTCGGAAAACGTTCTCTTTGTCCCTGCTCAATCAGACGGCCGGATTGAGAGGATCAATCTTCGCGGAGGCCAAGCTGTTGAATCCAATTCGATCATTATGGAACTCAGCAACCCGGAACTA
>CAXSIG010000581.1:3374-3690 GCA_964237255.1 uncultured Bryobacteraceae bacterium | reverse complement strand
TTAACGGACCTTCGCGTAACGCTACAAAGCCAAGGATTTGATAAAGAGTCTGCTGCTGCGCGCGTGCGCGCAGATTACACCGAGGCGAAGCTGAAGGCGGAACGTGATGAGGCAATGCTGAAGGAAGGCCTGGTCTCGCAATTGGACATGAAAATCTCCAGCTCGAAAGCTAGAGAGCTCGGTGTGCAAAATCTACTTGAAGAGAAGCGTCTCAAGATCATCGATCAATCGGTAGCCGCCCAGATCGAGTCTCAGAAGGTAAAAATCGATCAGCTGCGGTCGATTTATGAACTGAAGCGGCAGCAGATGGATCAGC
>CAXSIG010000581.1:0-3364 GCA_964237255.1 uncultured Bryobacteraceae bacterium | reverse complement strand
TAAGAATCCGGGCTGGTATTTCGGGCGTGCTGTTGCAATTGGGTGCGGATTCTCCGGTTTCGGGCCAGGCTGCAATTAGGCTGGAAGTCGGTCAGAAAGTAAGTGCGGGTTCAGTGCTCGCAAAGATTGCTCGCCCGGACATGTTAAAGGCCGAGTTGAAAGTCTCGGAAACTGAAGCAAAAGACATTGCGCTCAACCAGCCTGCTTCTATAGATACGCGCAATGGAATCGTGCCCGGCAAGGTGATCCGCATTGATCCTGCCGCCGTAAACGGAACGGTAGCGGTCGATGTTGCCCTGCTCGGTCCACTTCCGCAGGGCGCACGTCCAGACCTTAGCGTGGATGGAACAGTGGAATTGGAAAAACTATCTAACGTAGTATTTATGGGCCGCCCTACGATAGGTCAGCCGCAATCCACAATTCCCCTTTTCAAAGTGGACTCGGATCGGAAGGGTGCAAGCCGCGTAATGGTGAAACTTGGCCGGGCCTCTGTTAGCTCGATTGAGATTATTGATGGGTTGCGGCCGGGTGATCAGGTGATCTTATCAGACATGAGCGCTTGGGATTCACACGATCATATCCGGTTTGATTGAATCGGGATGAAAACGCCAATTTCTTCTCTTCCGCTCTCTCGTGCCAAGCTGCACGTCCTTCTAGCTCTCGTTAACGAGGATCGCCATGGTTACGCAATCATGCAGGAGATCAGGACAAATTCTGAGAGCGATTATAAAATCGGTCCCGGTACCCTGTACGACAACCTGCAAAAAATCGTGCGCCAAGGGATTATCGAGGAATCGCGTCGATTTGGACAAGATAAGGATGTCCGTCGTCGCTGTTATCGTCTGACGAACCTGGGCAGGACAGTGTTGACGAGTGAGTTAGATCGTCTCGAACAAATTGTGCGCATAGGCAAGATGCTGTTGGAGCCAGCGCTCGGGAAAAGCGGTTGATGCGCAGAATCTACTATCATCGTTGAACCCAATCCGCGCATATCGTCACACTGTGAGGCTGGGAGTGACTGCTCTCACGCGAGCCCGGCAGGCCATGTTCCGCCTTCGCTGATAAGTCCAGCGATTGAATAAACCCTACACCCGCGTGACGGCGAAGCGGCGAGTTGAGAATGTGATGCTATCAAATCTACGTAAGCCGACTAGTCGGGGGAATCGTTACGGCAAAGATGCACGGCATATCGACTATTTCGCGGCTTCACGGCCAAGTGGCTACCTTCCGGCTGGCCGACTATTCACGCAGATCGAGGCAACAGCGCGTCACAACACCTTGTATGATCCGTCGCGATCTTAGAGAGAAACTCGCTCGTTTTCACCGCGCTTTTGTTCTCAACGCCGCGGTGGCTTCAGGTTGGAGAGTGCGCGAGGAGCGTCCGGCTAAAACGCCGCGGTCGCCCTCGGCTCCAAACCCACCTCATCTTCGGCCAGCGCCGCGTCAAGGTCGAAATCTGGGTTCACATCATCTTCATAACCGGAATCGGGTTCTGGAACATTGGCCGAAGTATCGTAGAATCGCACGTCGAACTTCGCTAAAATCCCAAAGAATACATCTGACTGGACGAAATCCAAGCCGCCGACTGGTGGAAGCCATTGCTGCATGCTTGCTTCGTAAGCCAGTAGCCAATGCTCTGAATACAGATGTTCCGGTTTCATGTACTCCGCCCATAGCTGGAAGCTATTGACTGGCGTCGGTAGAAGCCCGCTGCTCTGCAGGTCCAATGCGACGAGAGCTACTATGTCATCGTCTATCGTCTCAACTGCATCGGCTGACATTTGGGACAGCTGGACGTCCAGCCTTTTTGCAACCCAGAGTGCCCATGCGACTTCGTAAGCGTGCTGGAGCCGAGCATGATGCACGCATATCTCGTCAAGCGCAACAGCTAGACTGCTGGGCTTACGGTTGTGTTGTTCGAAGATGCGCAGAATACTTGGGAGGCACGACGGTTCTCCTACGGCAGCCCGTAGCAGATGAGCGTCAATCACTTCCCACTCGGAAAACTGTGAGCTTGGCTGCAGCGACGACTCGATTTTTTTTACCACGTAAGTGAACACGTTGTCCTGCGGAAATTCCTTCGCCAGTTCAGCGGCTCTGTCGAAAACGGCCTTGAACGAAGTGCCGTGGTCGGAATTCCCCAGCGGAATGGCCCTAAGCTGCGTCTTCCAGTAAGGTTCAATAGCTTCTGGGAGCTCTTCTATCTCGGTCTTCAGGTCATTGACTTCCAGTTCGTAACGGCCGGCGATTCTATGCAGTTCAGCCAACACTTGCGCAGCTTCCCCAGCAGAGTTGCAGTATAAGTGATAGTCGTCCATAAACCGGGTCCCAGCGACACCCGGAACGGCCGATTGCAACTCCTCATCTATAACCGATGCAATCACTTCTGCAATGAGGAACGATGTGTCGGGTCCTACCGGAATCCCGCCAGTCTGTTTGTCCTGTGTTTCACGAACCCATAGGTCTAACCGATTTCCGTAGAGTGCATTGACCTTGTCAGCCCGGGACGCCGGTTTCCCGTGGATCGCCCAGCCGATGCGTGTAGATGGAAGGATAGAAACGTGAGAGATCTGCATGCAAGACATATCGCCGACCTACCGACCGCTTCGCGCGCTCGACGCCTTCGGCTCGTCGGTCATATGCTGCTTGCAAGCTCCGCTTCGTAGATAGTGCAGGAGTGGTGAGCGAGACCGAAGATTTCTGGCACATGGAGAGTAGGTCGGTCCAGATATTCTCTACTTCCAATGCGAGCAATAGCTGGTTGCGAGGATTCGGGATGGATAGTACTCGCCGCGCGAGTTTCCGCTTAGGTACAGAGTGACGGGTCACTCGCGTCCGTTGAGGCGCATACTTAAACCCGGACCGCTGGTACTCAGCTTGTGCAAACAGTAGCAACTCCGGCATCGCAGGAAGTAAAAGCGTGGATGACAGCGGGGGAATGATCCGGTCATGAAACAGCCCGCGCGTCATAAGGCCGGTAACCGTCAGCATGGATGCAGCGAGTAGTTTATCGAACTCAAGTACCCGTTCGCGAGAAATCGGTGACAATACTGGCCAATTTGTTGTGCGTGCAATGAATTCAGAGTGAAAAGGGGACTCAGCCGCAGGCAATCGGTCGGCCCAGGGTGACTCCGATAACGTACCCTCCGCCTGCCAGATAGTGGTCACGATCGCCGCGGAGCAACAACCAGCGATGTGCCAGTGCGCGCGCCTGCCAGCTCCCGTAGCTCAGATCGCGCAAAACCGGAAGCTACCCGTTATCGCGTCCTTCTCCTCCCTAACGGCGTAGTGTTTACCCACGCCCTCGTAAGTCCTTAGGGTTGATCGGAACTGACTCGGCGAGCAGTTCTGGGGTGAGCGGTTA